>PMEC01000016.1:2409-2993 GCA_003155705.1 Bacteroidales bacterium | reverse complement strand
TTCTTTGTTTCAAGACAAAGAAAGTGACAGTAGTTCTGCAGCCTTGTCCTGATAGCTATCGGGATTTTAGTTCTTTTTTATCAAGACAAAAGAACAAATAAGATATCTTTGAATCACCTAACGCTATTATAAATGAAAGAAAAGGAAATCATTCCTGATGAATTAAAAAAACTCATTCAACAGAATAAAGAAGAAGATAAATGGTATGCCCTTTACACCCGTCCCCGTGCAGAAAAACAAGTCTATAACAGACTTATTGAAAACGGAGTTGTTACCTTTCTTCCCCTTCAGAAGACCTACAGGATGTGGAGCGACAGAAAAAAACTGGTTGAAAAACCACTGCTCTCTTCGTACATATTTGTAAAAACAAAGAGCAAACATTTCCCTGAGGTATATAAAACACAAGGCATTGTAAAGTTTGTCACATTTGAAGGACATCCTGCCTCCATCCCTCAGAAACAGATTGATAACCTGCGGCTTCTTATTAACAGTGATGAAGAGATAGAAGTCTCCTCTGAAAAATTTGCACAGGGTGATAATGTTGAGGTAGTCAGCGGTTCGCTTGTGGGTTTAACCGGGGAGCT
>PMEC01000016.1:0-2350 GCA_003155705.1 Bacteroidales bacterium | reverse complement strand
TTTTTAACTTTTGTCTTTTGTTTTTTATCTTTTATCTTTGTATATGCGACTTAGTGAATCTGAAATAGAAAGCATTAAAAGACTGGCCGGTATTCATTTTGGAACGGGGGTTCAGGTTTTTTTGTTCGGATCCAGGACAAGTAACCGGCAGAGGGGAGGAGATATCGATTTATTCATTCATAAACCAGGTGGTGAACATCTCAAAATAAGTACAAAGATTAATTTTATTACGGATCTGATATTTGAGATTGGAGAACAGAAAATTGATGTGGTTCTTGATAATGGAGACAAGAAAAATTCAGTCTTTTTTAAAACTATAAATCAAACAGGAGTTCGATTATGCTGACTGAAGAACTTTACGATAAACTTGCAGAAACTCTGTCAATTTGCGATTTGCATAATCAGCGTATGATGTTTGCCTGGGAAAACGTTAATAAGCATTTCCCTTTAACAGATATCACTTTAAGTCAACTATCTCCTATCGACCTGGCATTGTTTGACCAGTTGATTTATCGTTTTTCAAAACTCCAGGACAGTATGGGGGCGCGTTTATTTAAACAGATTCTCGAAGCGCTTGAAGAAGACGTATCCGGTCTCCCTTTTATTGATATTCTTTATAAACTGGAAAGACTGAATCTTCTGGACAATGCAAAAGACTGGATTGCTCTCAGGCAAATCAGGAATACTATTTCCCATGAATATCCTTTTTTTAAAGAGGTTCAGATTGAAGAACTGAATCTTCTGCCAGAAGAGGTAGTAAAATTAGCTGCTATATGGATGAAATTAAAAGAGTTCTCAATTAACCGTTTTTCACTCTGAGCCTCTGCCTTCCGCTAAATTGCAAAAAAAGAGTGCTTGATGCACTCTCACTATTAGTTTTGACGATAAAAATAAATTTTTTTTGCTCNNATCCCCAAACGGACTCTGGAACGGATTAGGGCATAGTGTTAAGAGCTAAGGGCATAGCGCTGACAGTAAAGAGCTTCTGTTTTAAAAGCTATTCTTTTATCCCACTAATATTTCTGATAATTTCTGTTATCATAATAATCCTTTGGTCACCAGACCCATAAGGAAGTGCACTTTCAAGTCCCTCTATTAAATTATTATTTGCAAGGAGAATCTGACATTCTTCCTTGAGATAATCTCTGACACTATGGTTTGCCTTTTTTATGATTTCCAAAAGATCATTGCAATTATCGATTATAAAAATAATGTCTTCAAAATCGTGGCTTTGACGTAGATCATTTCCTCCGCGATTTTTATGAGCTTCAAATTTAGACGCTAAGTAATACTCTGGAGAAAGTACATTTATTTCAGTTCCATTTGACAATCTTTTAGTAATTTTATTCTCAATACCCTCTGAATACCAATAGTTACTAAATCCAAGGATATTTTCATCAGTTGGCATTATATCGACCTTAATTCCATGAAATATCCATCTGCATATTGGTGCTCCCATTGAAGTATCATTTACAAAACCCATTGTTCTTAGTTTTTCCTCTAATCTGGCATGGGCCATTCTGGATCTTAATTTAATTATACAATCTATATCAAGAGTTGTTCTGATATCTGATGCTGCCGGGTTGTCTGCGTATAATTCAGCAACAGATCCCCCCACAAAAACAACATTGGTTTTAAGTTCCCCTAACCCTTTTGCCACAATTTGCAGCATAGTTATATTAGAACCGGGCATTATTTAGTCTTTTTTCGAGTTCATCAATTGCAATTTTGCTTTCTCTGACACGTCCGACTCTTAAAGTATCGGTGATGGCAAGAAGTTCGTAAAATAATTTATCTTCGGAAATAACATAAGGTACGGTTTTATATAATGGCTCTATTGATTGACCTTTCTGATCTCCTTTAGCACATGGCCAGACATATATTTCACTTCCTGATGTTATATATTCATTAACGGGGGGAGCTGAATGTGCAGTCGGAATTCCCCTCACAACTGAACCGGGTTCAACCGGGAAAACATATTTAAGTCCATAAATAAGAAATTCTTTAAATGAATTTATATGAACTTTCCTTCTCTTTTCATCAACAAGTCCTGCTATTCTACATCTGTTAAGCGCCTCACTGATCTCAGAAGGGCTTATTTTCAGGGTATTGGCTAAATCAAAATTACGCCAGTGGGTTTCCCCGAATGAAATAACCTTCAGTAGAATTATAATGTCCTGCGGACGCATTCCATTGTGTTTTTTCATAATCAGCATCTTAATTCGCGATTCGCGAATTGCAAATATATTAAATGTTTTGTTTTATTTAAAAAAAACCCCTACTATTTTTGGAGCTGTCTGTTCTAAGGAGGCACGTTTAATTCTCAACCCCCTGCATCATCCAAACGGCT
>PMEC01000174.1 GCA_003155705.1 Bacteroidales bacterium | reverse complement strand
ATTTGGGCCAGGGATAATCCACACCCGTAATCCGTGAATAGAAACCTATCATCTCAGGTGTAAGACCAAATATCTTCCTTGCAACCGGTGCATATTCTTTCTCAACATAATAACTTACTTCTTTACTTTTATAGCTGTCTTTAATGATTGAATATTCACCTACAGCCATCATCATAAGGTAAGGAGCATGAGGCAAATCCATCCTCCAAGTATCAGTTCGTGTTCCGTCGTTGTGCTTCTTCTGTTTAACAAGAAGACCATTTGAAAGTGTCACGTATTTATCAGGAACTGTCATGCTGATCTCATCAGTAGTTTTTTGATTAGGCTTATCAATAGTCGGTACCCATACGGAATTAGACTCGGTTTCCCCCTGTGTCCATATTTGTGTCGGCTTGTTTTTTTCCTTGCCAAGAGGATTAATGAAATAAAGACCTTTGGCGCTTGATATCGCCATACTTCCTTTGCTTTTTATTTCATTAGGTTTAGAGACATAATCGATATAAATTGTATAATTCTGACCACCCTTATAAGTTTTATCGAGAGTGATATGAAGATTCAGGCTGTCATAAAAATATTTTAATGGAATATGTTTACCATCTTTTATTATTGACACTTCATTAATATTCATTCCCTTTGCATCGAGGTTTAATGAATCTGTTGCGTAAAAATGAGGATGAAGCGTAAGTAATGCCTTCCCATACATCCAGCATTTTGAATAATCGAAACTTACCTCCAGATTCGTATTAACAAGATCATTGATTTTTGTAGGTGTTGCCCGATAAATTTTTTTCCAGCTATCAGAAATACCTGATTCAGGTCTTTGTGAAAAAGCGGCAAATGAAAAAAACAGGAAAACAATGATAACGATATTCTTCATAATTGCATTTTTAAATCTTTGTTAAAATGAAAATGCAAATGTAAATTAAATTCTTCTGAAAGGACAAAAATAGTTTTTCATATANNAGCTTTACGCGAAGGCGGATTAAAGGGCCCTAGTATAAAATTCTGACCCGTATTGTGTACGGAACATCCTTCAGGTCTTTAAGAACAGAAGGACCAAGTTCACTGTCAGTTTCCATAATGACATACCCGATCTCAGGATCAGTCTGCAGGTATTCTGCTGAAATATTGATACCCCTTGAAGAAAAATAGTGATTCAATTCTTCCAGAACTCCGGGAACGTTCTTATGAATATGAAGAAAGCGTTGTTTTGAAGAGTTGGCATGAAGTGCAATCTCAACAAAGTTAACAGCTCCAATAGTTGAACCTGTATCACTGTATCTTACCAGTTTTTCAGCCACTTCCAGTCCTATATTGGCTTGAGCTTCCAGAGTACTGCCGGCAATATGAGGTGTAAGAATTACATTATTGAAACCCTGCAGATCATTCTCAAATGGCTTATCATTAGAGACCGGTTCTTCAGGAAAAACATCAGCCGCAACTCCGGCCAGGTGTTTCGACCTGAGCCCGTCAGCAACTGCCTTATAGTCCACCACATCTCCACGGGATGCATTGATCAGACATGCACCTTTTTTCATTAGAGCAATCTGGTCTTTTGAGATCATATTTCTTGTTATTTCTGTTGAAGGAACATGAATAGTTATTGTATCAGATATTTTTAACAGTTCATCCAGCCTTGCTACTGGTCTCGAATTGCCAAGACTTAGTTTCTTTTCAATATCAAAATAGAAAATATTCATGCCAATGCTCTCGGCAAGTATGGAAACCTGTGAACCTATATGTCCATATCCTATTATCCCCAGGTTTTTACCCCTTATCTCCACAGAATTATTTAGTGATTTCATCCATATTTTATTGTGAGCAAGCACATTCTTTTCAGGAATGCCCCGCATTAGCATAATACACTCTGCTATAACCAGTTCAGCTACTGAACGTGTATTTGAAAAAGGGGCATTAAATACAGGAATGCCCAACATTTTGGCATCCTGTATATCCACCTGATTTGTACCTATACTGAAACAACCGATAGCAAATAGTTTTTGAGTTCTTGAAAGCAGGCTTTTATGAAGCTCCGTACGGCTTCTTATCCCGATTATATGAGTATCCTGTAACCTTTTTTCAAGTTCATTATCGGAAAAAGCTTCGTTCAGACATTCAACATCGCTATACCCATTTTCCCTGAATAAATGGACTGCATTCTCATGAATCCCTTCCAGTAAAAGAACTTTGATTTTACTTTTGTCAAGTGAAAATTTTCCCATCTTTCGTATTTTAATAGATGAATTTAAGTAAAAGTCTTAATTCTACTTTGACCTATATCTTGTTCATAGATTTTTCAGCTTGTTTACCCGACCCTAAAGGGAGCAAGCTGAAAAATCAACCTGTTCCCTTTAGGGATTAAGGGTAAAAACAGGTTGATTTTTCTAATCTGTCAACGTAGAATTAATTAAAATCTTTAATTTTTGAAAAGTAAATAAAAGAGTCGGGTTGAACAAATATTTTGAAAGACTTTACAGTATTTTTCAAAAAATCATTAAGCTAATTCACATTTTAACTATTCTATAGACACTTTTAGCTTGATTTTTCTTTTAATAAAATATGGTCTGGAATTACCAAAAAAGCCTCCCGCCCGGCATAATAGGAGCCTTTCTGTTTTAATTCATTCTGTTCCCGAGTAATGTTCTGGCTTCTTTATCATTGGTCCGCTCCGGCCGGGAAAAAAGTGCTGAATTCAAATCTGATGATAATGGCGCGTCAATTTAACGAATCAGGACTTATTGGCCCGGTAAAAATTTTATCTGAAAAATGATTTCAGTGGGGTCTTTTTCATTCTATCTTTGTATTATGGTAACTTTCATTTTAAATAACCAGCTGATTAGTACTGAAACTCCTGAAGTAAGTTCATTGCTCGATTTTATCAGGTATGAAAAAGATATGCCGGGAACAAAAGTTGGTTGTCGTGAGGGCGATTGCGGGGCCTGCACAGTACTGGAAGGGACTCTGAAAAACAATAAGATAACCTATAAAAGCATTGTCTCTTGCCTGACTCCTGTCGGAAATGTTCAGGGAAAGCATATTGTCACTGTTGAGGGATTAAATATGGAACATCTTTCACCTGTCCAAAAGACAATGGTTGAAAATAATGCTACTCAATGCGGTTTCTGTACACCCGGGTTTGTGATGTCTCTAACCGCCCATTGTCTCTCCAAAGACAAATCCGTCAGACAAAAGGCCATCGCAGCCATAAGTGGAAATATTTGTCGCTGTACCGGTTATAAATCTATTGAGAGAGTAGCCAGTGATATCTCAATTCTCCTTAAAGAAAAGAACATTGAAAATCCTGTCGACTGGCTTGTAAAAATGGAATTTATACCGGATTATTTTCTGACTATTCCTGTAAGACTTGCTAAAATCAAAAAGGAAAATCGTCGTCCTGGGAAAAGTGAGATCTTTATTGGAGGCGGAACTGATTTAATGGTGCATAAATCTGAAGAGCTGGTTAAAGCAGATATGAACTTCCTTCAGAATAGAAAAGATTTAAAATATATTACGTTTGATAAAGGAAAGTGTATGATCGGTGCTGCCACCACTGTCAGTGAAATCGAACATTCAGCAGTATTGAAAAAACATATTCCTGAAATATCATCACATTTCAGGCTCGTCGCTTCTGAGCCAATAAAGAATATGGCTACTATAGGCGGGAATATCGTAAATGCCTCTCCTATTGGCGATCTAACCATTATGTTCCTCGCGTTTAATGCTGAAGTTATTATTGATAGTTCCGGAAATAGCCGGACAATTCCCTTAAAAAATTTCTTTCTGGGTTACAAGAAACTGAGTGTTAAGAGGAATGAGGTCGTTAAAAGCATTGAATTCCAATTGGCTGCAAAACCAGTTCTTTTCAACTTTGAAAAAGTAAGCAGGAGATCTCACCTGGATATTGCCAGCGTGAATAGTGCAATTCAGATAAAAATGGATGATGAAAAAATCAAGGAATGTTTTCTTTCAGCCGGAGGAGTAAGCCCGATACCACTATTTCTGACTAAAACATCCGGTTTTCTTATGGGGAAAAGAATTGACCCGGATATTATCCTTGAGGCCAATGAAATTATGCAGAAAGAGATTTCACCAATTAGTGATGTTAGAGGAAGCAAAGATTACAAGAGGCTTCTAATCCGTCAACTGTTATTTGCACATTTTATAAAACTATTCCCGGGAACGTTAAATTTAGATGATATCATAAAAACTAAATAACTCAACCTCTGTGAAACTCTGTGAAACTCTGTGGGTCTCTGTGAAAGTTTTTACTTTTATTACACAGAGCGACACAGAGAATACACAGAGAGCCACCGAGTAAAACAAACTCGTTATAAATAAGATATGAGCAATATAGATTCTATAAATCATGTCACCGGAAAATCTGTTTACCTTGATGATATTCCTGTTCAAAAGGGAACTCTTCACGCTGTCGTTTTTGGATCACCTGTAGCTCATGGAAAAATAATTGATATTAACTACTCTAATGCACAAGCTTTACCAGGAATTGAAAGGATAATTACTTGCAAAGATATTCCCGGGGAAAACCAGATTGGCGGGATCATCAGTGATGAAACTCTTTTTGCAGAAGACTATGTTCATTTTCATGGTCAGCCCATTGCTTTAATCGTAGCAGAGGATGAACAAGCAGCCAGAAAAGCTCTTAAGCTTATTGATATTAACATTGAAGAAAAAGAAGCAATCACTGACCCCAGGATGGCAAAACAAAAAGGGCTTTTTCTTATTCCTCCGAGAACATTCAGAATGGGTAATATTTCAGGCTCCTGGAAGGATTGTGAGTACATCTTCGAAGGAAAAATCGAAAGCGGCGGTCAGGAACATCTTTACCTTGAAACACAGGGAGCCTATGCTTATAACGGTGAAAACGGCAGTATAAAAGTTCACTCTTCAACCCAGGGGCCGACTATAGTTCAGAAGACAGTCGCAAAGGTTCTCGGAATTCCCATGAATTGCATAGAGGTAGATGTTGCCAGGATTGGCGGTGGTTTTGGCGGAAAAGAAGATCAGGCAACCGCTTTTGCTGTAATGGTTTCCCTTGCATCGTATCTCCTTAAAAAACCTGTAAAGCTTTCTTTGCACAGATCAGATGATATGAGAATGACAGGAAAGCGTCACCCTTACAGCTCGGATTTCAGAATTGGCCTTTCAGAAGAGTACAAAATACTGGCCTTTCAAACTACAATGTACCAGAATGGTGGTGCAGCGGCAGACCTTTCACCGGCTATTATGGAACGTACCCTTTTCCACTCTACAAATGCATATTTTATTCCAAATACTGAGGTGACAGTTTACAGTTGTAAAACAAACCTGCCGCCTAATACTGCATTCAGAGGATTTGGTGCTCCGCAGGGTATGTTTGTCATTGAATCTGCCATTGCTATGGCAGCGAATGAGTTGCACATTCCTGCAAGAGTAATCCAGAAAATAAACTTGTTACAGGAAAATAATGAATTTCAGTACGGTCAGATCGCTAAGGAGGTAAACATTGGCATTTGTTACCAGAAAGTAGAGGAGCTCTATGACGTGGGAAAGATTGAAAAAGAGATTAAAGAATTCAACAAAAGTAACGATCTGATTAAAAGAGGAATGGCAATAATGCCGGTTTGTTTCGGCGTTTCATTTACTAATACACGAATGAACCAGGCACGCGCTCTTGTTCATATNNCCAGATCGCTTCAAAGGTTTTCTCAATCAATATTAATAGAATTAAACTGGAATCGACTAATACCTCAAGGGTAGCAAATACTTCACCAACTGCTGCAAGCTCAGGTGCTGATCTGAATGGAAATGCTCTGATAATTGCCTGCAACGGGTTGATGGAACGATTGAGGGCAACTGCTGCTGACATGCTAAGTTGTGCTCCGGATGAAATAAAGATCCAGGATGAAACTGTATTCAGAGGCAGGAAGAAAACTCATATTCTCTGGGAGAAACTGGTGGAAACTGCTTTTTTTTCAAGGGTTTCCCTTTCAGAAAATGGACATTATGCAACACCTGTTATCAACTTTGATAAATCTATTGAAAAAGGACATCCGTTTGCTTATCACGTTTACGGAACAGCAATTGTTACAGTCACATTGGATTGTCTGAGAGGCACATATGAAATTGATGATGTACTGATTGTTCATGATTTCGGGAATAGCATGAACCCCGATATTGATAAGGGACAGGTTGAGGGAGGAGTAGTTATGGGTATTGGCTGGATGACAATGGAGGAAGTACTATTTGATAATTCCGGAAAACTCATAACCAACAATCTTTCAACATATAAAGTGCCAGACATCTATTCAGTACCAAAAGTTCTTGAATGCCATGCCCTTAAAACAAAAGGGCCGAAACTGGCAATTCTCAAATCAAAAGCAATCGGAGAACCGCCATTTATGTACGGTATTGGGGCATTCTTTGCTATCCAGAATGCAATAAAAGCTTTTAACCCAAAATATAAGCTGGAATTTAATGCTCCTCTTACTCCCGAAAAGGTGCTGATGAGATTGTACAATGCATATTAACTTAAATAAGTGTCAGTATCCGGTTATATAAATAAATTTAGGGCTAAAGCCCGGGATTTCAGGTCATTCAATAACTATGTCCGATAAATTTCATCCAATTTCGTTAAAGCAGCTTCTTCAACTAATCCTTGATGAGTTTGCCAGAGATAATAGCATATTTGGCATTCCTGAAGTATTGTTCTTTAATCCGAATCAACATAGTCAATTTTCTACTGAACTTTTCAACCAGAAGCTCCATACACCGCTAGGTGTTGCTGCCGGCCCTCATTCCCAATTGTCTCAGAATATTGTTGCCGCGTGGCTTATGGGCGCCCGTTACATTGAGCTCAAAACGGTCCAGACTCTCGATGAAATTGAAGTTTCAAAGCCATGTATCGATATGCAGGATGAAGGGTATAACTGTGAATGGTCACAGGAGCTGAAAATCAATGAAAGCTTCAATGAATACCTCAATGGCTGGATTATCATACATATTCTTAACCATAAATTTGGCTGGGGAAAAGGAACAGGTACCATCTTCAACATGAGCGTGGGCTACAACATGCAGGGAATCATGAACGATAATGTTCAGTGGTTTTTCGAAAAGATGAATGATTGCTCTGCAGAACTTTCAGAAAAAGCAGAAGAGATCCGTGAGGTTTATCCTCAGATCGACAAAATTGATATTCCATCGACTCTCTCAAATAACATCACCCTGTCAACTATGCACGGATGTCCCGCAAACGAGATTGAGCATATAGCCGGATATTTCCTTGAAAACAAAAACCTGCACACTCTGGTTAAGCTGAACCCCACCCTTCTTGGCCCCGCGTTGCTCAGGGATATACTCAACCATGAACTTAACTTTAAAACGTGTGTGCCTGATAAAGCCTTCGAGCACGATCTTAAATACCCTGATGCCATTAATATCATTAAATCTTTACAAAAAACAGCCAGGGATAAGAACCTTCAATTTGGTCTGAAACTGACTAACACTTTGGAATCTGTTAATAAAAAGAATATTTTTGATAGTGAAGTTGAGATGATGTACATGAGCGGACGTGCACTGCATCCCATCGCTATAAATCTGGCCAAAGTACTTCAGCAGGAATTTAAAGGTGAATTATTGCTTTACTTTTCCGGTGGTGCTGATGCATTTAATTTTTCAGATTTAATCTCATGTGGTTTTAAAACTGTTACCGTATGCTCAGATATCCTGAAACCAGGTGGATACATGAGGCTCAATCAATATTTTGATCAGATTGACGAAAGTTTTAAAACCATAGGTTCTGAAAACATTAACAGCTTTATTATTAAATCATCTGACAAGAAAATTATAAAAGATTCAGCACTTTCCAACCTAGTCAGATATTCAGGCGAAGTACTGAAATCTAAAAAATACAAAAGGGAGTATATCAAAACTCCTGATATCAAAACAAGGCTTGAGCTCGGCTATTTTGATTGTATCTCTGCACCTTGCCGCGATACGTGTGCAACAAATCAGGATATTCCCGATTATATGTACTTTACCTCAATCAATCAGCCGGATAAGGCGTTTGAGGTGATACTGAGAACAAATCCGTTTCCTTCGATAACCGGGATGGTTTGCGATCATCTTTGCCAGGAAAAATGTACACGTTTAAATTATGATGAACCATTACTTATCCGTGAGGTCAAACGGTTTATTTCTGAACAAGATGAGGTAAAACTAAAACCAATCGAAACAAATGGTATCAAGGTTGCCATTATCGGTGCAGGTCCATCTGGTTTATCCTGTGCTTATTACCTTGCTCTGGCAGGTTTTGCGGTTGACGTTTTTGAGGCAAAATCAAAAGCCGGTGGAATGGTTCGGTTCGCAATTCCAGGTTTCAGGCTGACAGAGGAGGCAATCGAAAAAGATTTCAGACGAGTAGCTGAATTAGGGGTAAAGATTCATTTTGATACAAAAATTGATAGTGAGAAATTTCAATCTCTGAAGAATAATTTTGATTATCTATTTATTGGAACCGGGGCGCAGCTCTCAACAAGCTTAAATATCGAAGGCATTGAGTCCAAAGGCGTTATCGAACCGTTGGATTTTCTATTCAGGGTCAAACAGGGAAAAGGAGTCACGATCGGGAAGAATGTGGTTATTATCGGTGGTGGTAATACTGCAATGGATGCAGCACGCACAGCTTTTCGTCTTGTTGGCATTGAGGGCAAAGTGTCAATTGTTTATCGCCGTACCTTTAATGAAATGCCGGCAGACCAGGGTGAAATAAAAGCAGTTCTCGACGAAGGAATCGAAATTCTTGAACTGGTTGCACCTGAAAAAATAATTCAGAAGAATGGTAGAGTGGAAGCGCTTTCATGCTGTAAAATGGAACTTAAAGGAGTCGATTCAAAAGGGAGGCCATCTCCTGTTAAAATAAAAAATTCTGAATTCGAAATATCTTGCGATACTGTCATTCCGGCAATCGGACAGAACAGCGATATTGATTTTATAACCAGCGACTTTCTTGTCGCTGATACAAAAACATATAAAACTAAAATTGGGAACGTTTTCATTGGTGGTGATGCATTGCGCGGTGCATCGACTGCAATCAATGCCATAGCTGATGGAAGAAAGGTGGCAGAACAGATTATCGGATCATCAGGCATAGTTTTTAGCATCAATAAACCTGGCGACAGGAAAAACTTCAAAAAAAAAGAGCTGATTCTCAAACGTTCAAAACGGCTCTTTGCACCAAACCTCGAAGAGTTAGCATTAAGCGATAGAAGAAACTTTAAGTCGGTGAGCAAAACCATTGATAAGAAATCAATTGTTGAAGAAGCCAGCCGCTGCTTGTATTGTGACGAGATTTGCAATATCTGCACAACTGTCTGCCCGAATTTCGCCAACTATTCCTATGAGATCAGCCCGGTCAGGTACGAGCTTCAAAAAGCAATAGCCAATGATGACGGGAATACAACAATTCTAAACGATAAGGTTTTTGAGGTCAAACAGAGATACCAGATAATCAACATAGCAAATTTTTGCAATGATTGCGGTAATTGTAATTCATTCTGTCCAACTTCCAGCGCTCCATATAAGGAAAAGCCAAAATTCTATCTGACAATTTCATCTTTTAACGATGCCGAAGAAGGTTATTACCTGGCAAAATTTAAAGGCAGAAAGAATCTGATTTACAGGCATAAGGGAAGCATTGAAACATTGACAGAACAATCAGATCTCTATCTGTTCGAGACTGACCATGTTTTAGCGAAGTTCAGTAAGGACGACTTAAAACTGTTGGAAGTAAAAATTAAAACACCTTGTGTAAAGCAGGTCCATTTTGAACATGCGGCAGAGATGAGCATATTGATAAAAGGTGCAGATAATCTCGTATTCAGATAATTGACGGGAACATTTGTTATCTTTATAATATTTAGCATTCATGAGGCTACTATATTTTCAAATTATCAAATTATAAAATCATATGATTCAACTTATTAATAAAATCACTAACGAAAAAGCATTGGACAATGCTGTCAAAAGATTTAAAGAAAAGGGAATCATCCTCCCGACCTTTGAACAGCAAAGAGAACCCGGACTTATTCCCCAAAAAATAAAAGACCAGCTTAAGAAAATTGGTTTATGGGACATTAATCCTCTTAACCTGTTCCGTATTTCCTGGAAGAATGAACCTATGGAAAAAGGTGGATTATTTGGTAATGTGAACTTTATAGAACTTCCAAAAGAACTGACAGGAGTTGATGCCCGTATTGTGTTATTGGTCGGTAAATGGTTCCCAACCGGAGCGCATAAAGTAGGTGCAGCCTATGGATGTCTTGCTCCCAGGATCACAACAGGTGGTTTCGATCCGACATATCATAAGGCCGTTTGGCCTTCCACGGGTAATTACTGCAGAGGCGGTGCTTTCGATTCAAAGGTTATGGGAACTGAATCCGTCGCCATTCTGCCGGAAGGGATGAGCAAAGAGCGTTTTGCATGGTTGCGTGATGTAATTGGATCTGAGGTTATTGCCACACCCGGTTCCGAATCGAATGTTAAAGAAATCTACGATAAATGCTGGGAGATAAGACGTACCCGTCCCGACTGCATTATTTTCAATCAGTTCGATGAGTTTGGCAATGCAGCATGGCACTACAGTATAACCGGGAATGCTATTGAAGAGGTCTTCAACCTTATAAAAAACAAAAACAGCAGATTAGCCGCCTACATTTCAGCAACAGGTTCAGCTGGTACTATAGCAGCAGGAGATTACTTGCGCACAATTATGCCTCAAATCAAGGTAGTTGCATCTGAGGCATTGCAATGCCCAACCCTGCTTATGAATGGCTTTGGCACTCACAGAATTGAAGGTATCGGAGATAAACATGTACC
>PMEC01000104.1 GCA_003155705.1 Bacteroidales bacterium | reverse complement strand
AATTTCACTTCTCCCAATGTCATAATCCAGGTTCTCAGGGAGTTCATGTATGCTCCCATCTACCTCTACCACTAATTTTATTTTCGCGCAATAAAAGTCAGCTATAAACCTGTCAATCGGATGTTGTCTTCGAAACTGTAATCCTAATATCTGATTCCTGTTCAGCTTTTCCCAAAGTATTTTCTCAGCTTCAGTTTCATTTTTTCTTAGCTCTTTAGCCTTTTTGAATACGTCTGGAGTTGCTCCAAAATACATTGGATATTCAATACTTAGTTTTTTCATTTCTTCATCTTTTGCTTTCTATCTCTAATTTTTATTGTAAAATAGTTTTCAAAAAGATAAGTCCCCCATCTGGGGGATTTAGGGGGTCGCTCATTCGTACCGGAGAGCCTCCACCGGATTTCTTGTTGCTGCTCTCCAACTTTGCCAGCTTACAGTCAGTAAAGCAATTCCAAGGGCAAGAATTCCCGCTGAAATAAATATCCACCAGCTCAACTCTGTTTTATAAGCAAAGTTCTGTAACCATTTTTGCATTGCATACAGGGCAACAGGTGCGGCAATCACAAATGCTACTATGACCCATTTTACGAAATCTTTGTTAAGCATGGTCAGTATCCCGGAAACAGTTGCACCATTCACTTTACGAATACCGATTTCTTTGGTTCTCCTTTCATTCATACTAATTGATAACCCAAGAATCCCAAGAACACACAAAAAAATCGTGATTGAAGCGAACAATAAGAAGAGATTTAATGCTTTATATTCTGGCTTATAATAACTAGCTATTCTGTCAATCAGAAAAGTGTATTCAAATACCTGCTCGGGGAATATTTTTCCCCATATATCATTGATTTTTTTTATATCGCCAGGTAAAATTCCTGATTTGTTTCCCATTTTGATTCCTGAAGATATCAATCTGATATTCAAAGTCCGATATGCACCCGGATTATTTATAAATATGCATGGCCTTATCTCATCATGCAATGAACCGGAATGAAAGTCTTCGACTATTCCTTTTATATATGCATCGCTGTTCCTAAATCCCTGAATTTTGTTACCCAGGGCTTCATTGACATTTGTGAATCCTGTTTCTACCAGAAATTCCCTGTTCACTATTACACCATTAGTTGTATCGTTTGAAGAAAAATTCTGACCAGCCAGCAGGGTGAAAGAATACATTTTCAGATATGAAGTATCGATTGACTTTACCTCAGCATCTATCTCTTTCTTTTCGTTATTTTTAAATAACGTAAAACCTTGCCATGACCTTGATTCGGCAGGTGTCACGGAACTATAACTTACTCCATTTACTTCAGGGATAGAAAACAATTCACTTTTTAGAACTGTCAGTTTCGATTTTGAATTCTCAGGCAACCCGGCAATAATAATATTGCTGGTGTCATATCCAAGTTGGGTATGATTTATAAAATAGATTTGCTTTACGATAAATAATGTGGCAATTATTACCGTTTGAGCTACTACAAACTGAAGAATAACACTTCCTTTACCAAAATTGTTTTCTTTACCTGATCTGCCTGAATCACCTTTTTTTAACAGGGCAGACAATGATTTTAATTTTAAGTTAAAAAATGAAAATATTATAGAAAGAACACCTCCGGTAAACAGGAGCGTTAGAATGAATAACAAAGCGGACAAATCAATTTCAGGGATATACCCCTGAGGAATGTCAATAAAAGAATAGAAATTTTTTATCAGTGGTAAAGTTAATTGCAGACTGAACAAAAGAGCACACAAATTGACCAGAAGCGATTCAGTAAAAAATTGTAAGAAAATAGATACAGGCTTACTGCCCAGAATCAATTTCAAGGCAATTTGTTTTTTCTGCTTGAAAGTTTCAGCTAAGAAAAAGTTACTGTAATTAAAACAGGCAATCAGGAAAATGAAACCACCAATAAGCGTAATTGCTAAAATTAAACCACCGCTTACTGTCCGGTTATTATAATTCCCGAATCTGACTTCTTTATGTACCCGTGAAAGTGGCTGAAGTTTAAAGAGTCGCCTTTCAGCGTAATCCCTATAAGCATGTGGAGTATAAGTACTCTTGAGCTTTTGCTCTATCGAAGCAACATCACTTCTTTTGTTCAAAACTATATAACACTGATAGTTGTCAGACAGGGAACCCCAGTCATTAAGTGAGCCGGGGTTAAGTTTCTCTGTAAAAGTGACCAATGACAAAAAAACCTCAAAAGGGAAATCGGTGCTTTCAGGAAGGTCTTTTATGACTCCCTCAACAGTGAATTTTGTTCCAAATATAACTATATCCTGACCAATCGGATTCTGATTCAAAAAGAGTTTAACAGATGTTTTTTCAGTAATTACTGCTGTAAATGGTTTTGCCAGAACCTGATTACCTTCCCCGGCTGACCATCTAATGCCTTTACTTCCAAAATCGAAAATTTCAAAAAATGAAGGTTCCGTGAATACGATGCCTTTATCAAGGACAAATGACTTTTCTTTGGTACTTTCCCTGGCAGGAATGTTGATTTTTTGGCCATAAATATAAAACATAGCTGCAACATTCATCAACTCCGGTATGTTCTTTCTGATCTCTCTGGGAAACGGAAAATGCACACCTGTCCGGTACTCTACCCCGCCAGTCGTATATTCCAGTCCAGAAGTGACTCTCACAACCCGGTAAGTATTTTTGCTTTGAATATGGGAGCTATCAAAACTTAATTCATAGGTGATTTTTGTGTAGATAATTAAGCAACTGGTTATTCCAATTACCAGACCGGCAAATATTATGATATTCGATTTGTAATTTCTCGAAATTCTGCGTAATGCAATTTTAATATATTGTCCACTCATTATTGTAGTTATTAATTATTGTTTGTTATATTCAATTCTTGCCACTGAATCCCTTATTTTCAACTACCCCACCTCTCCATTTGGAGAGCTCAAAGAAGAACCCAAGTCCCACATTTGGTGGATTCAGCGGGTAAATTATTCATACCGCAATGCTTCCACCGGGTTTCTCGTTGCTGCTCTCCAGCTTTGCCAGCTGACTGTTAATGAAGCTATTCCAAATGCAATTAAACCGGCACAACCAAAAATCCACCAGCTTAGTTCGGTCCTGTAAGCAAAGTTCATCAGCCATTTTTTCATTACAAACCAGGCAATAGGACAGGAAATCAGCCAGGCAATAACAACCCATTTAATAAAGTCAATATTTAGCATCATCAAGATCTCAGTTAATCTGGCCCCGTTTACTTTCCGCAATCCGATTTCCTTGGTACGACGCCCGGTGCTATGAATTGAAAGACCAAAAAGGCCAATGCTTGCAATGAACAATGCCAGTAATGCGAATGCAAAAAGGAGGTGTTCAAACCTTCTTTCAGATTTATACTGAAGATCATAAGTCTCGTCCAGAAATGAAAACTCAAATGCGAAAGCCGGGCACATTTCATACCAGGTAGATTTCACCTTTTCTAATCCTCCTGCAATATTGTTTTTATCAAGCTTAATGTTTATATAATTCAAATGCTCAGGAGTATAAAAAAGAAGTAAAGGTGATTGTTCATAATTTAATCCTCTGTAATGAAAATCATGAATAATACCGATAATCTGACCTTTAATTCCATTCCCTGGAGTAATAATTTGTCCTATTGGATTCTTAAGGCCATATTGTTTTATAGCTCTCTCATTAATAAGATAGGCTGCTTTTAAATCACTTATATTGCTTGCTGAAAAATTACGTCCTTCTTTTATATTAATGCCCATTGTCTTCAGATAATCGGGATCAACATAATTATTAAAGTATTTATTCTCATTCCCTTCAATATTTACACAACACCACGATCCCCAGTAATTTCCAGGCAATCGGCTGGAGTAAGAAAGACTTGTTATTTCCGGATATTTAAGGAGCTTTTCCTTGAAGAGATCGAGGCGACCTGTCAACTGAGAATTTATTTTTAAATTCACAATATTGTTTTTATTGAATCCCAAATCCTTTTTGCTCATGTATCTGAACTGCTGGTTGGCTATCAGAGTGCAACAGATTAAAGTGATTGAGACTAAATTCTGGAATACAATTAATCCATTACGGATTCCTATATGGTTAGAAGTATCTGACCTTCTCTCTTTGATTGTATTAATAGTATATGAACTTATATACAAACTCGGGTAAATACCTGTAATAATGATAAATACTATAATCCCGCCTGTAAATATCCATAGGTTATGACTAATAAAAAAATCTGAAACATTGATGGAGAATCCTGTTAACTCGGTCAATACAGGACTAAAAAACCAGATCAGAATTAAGGATAAACCAACTGAAATCAGGACATAGAATAATGTTTCACAAAAGAACTGGAAAACCAGTCCGGAGGAGGATGCTCCCTGTAGCTTTTTAAGACTAACCTCTTTGGATCTTGAAACGGCATTGGCAATGGTCAGATTGATAAAATTTATTGCAGCAAGCAAGAGGATGAAAATTGAAACTGCAATCAGGATCCTGTCATAAAGCAGATTACCATGAATTGTATTGGTCTCATTTTCTACTTCGGGTAAGAAGTAAATATCATTGAAGGGTCTTAACCTGAACTGTTCTTTGTACCCTGTTTTTTTAAGAAAATCCGTCACTCTTTTCTCAAAATCTGTAGGGCTTGTACCCTCAGGAGCTAACAGATATGTAGGGTAGCTCCATCCGTCGTACTCCTTCAAAACACCCTTATAACGGATCTGTTCGAGGCTTATGAGAGATGCTAACGCTGTGACGTCAAAATGAAGGTAGGGCTGATCTTTTATAATTGCTGTGACTGTGAAATCAAATTGATTTTCAAATTTTACTATTTTCCCGATTGCATCTTTACTTCCGAAAAGTCTTTTTGCAAGTGACTCTGTCAAAACCAGTGAAAATGGCTGGATCAGAGCATTTTCCTTATCTCCGGCAATNNAAATTGAGTCTGGTTGCGATAATCTGATTTGTTATATCCTGATTTATAGCATGACCAAGGAAAGGGGGCATACTTGCCCAGTTCGTTTCCAGGCGAAATATCCTGTTTCTGGTAGTGACATTTTTGTCAAATTTATTTTCATTGTTTACAAAAGCCCAGATTATTATTACCGCAAAAATACTTATAGTTATTCCAAGAATTTTTATAAAAGAAGACGTGATATTCTTTTTGAAATTCCTGAATAAAATCTTTAGTACACCTTCAAGAAACATAACCTTAAGTATTTTGTAAGCCTATCAATATTTTCAAATTTTCCTTTTTTACCCCCCATCCCCCCAAATGGGGGGCTTTATTGCTCTGAAAGTCCCCCGTTTCGGGGGATTTAGGGGGTCGCTTATTCATATCTCAATGCCTCAACCGGATTTCTTGTTGCTGCTCTCCTTTGCCTACCCCCCATCCCCCCAAATGGGGGGCTTTATAGCTCTGAAAGTCCCCCGTTTCGGGGGATTTAGGGGGTCGCTCATTCATATCTCAAAGCCTCCACCGGATTCCTTGTAGCTGCCCTCCAGCTCTGCCAGCAAACTGTTAATAAAGCAATAACCATTGCTATCGTTCCTGCCGAGGCAAATATCCACCAGCTCAATTCTGTCCTGTAAGCAAAATTCTGAAGCCAATTATGCATGATGTACCATGCAATAGGGCAGGCAATAATAAAAGCAATAGCTACCCATTTCATGAAGTCTCTGTTCAGCATAAGAAGTATCTCGAATACTCTTGCTCCATTAGTTTTGCGTATACCGATTTCCTTGGTGCGTTTTTTAACAAGAAAACTCACCATTCCGAATAAGCCAATTATTGAAAGAAAAATGGAAATAGCAGAAAACAGCATGATTAATCTTCTTGAGTTCTCTTCTTTAATATAAAACTGTCCAATAGTTTCATCCAGGAAATTGTACCGAAATGATTGGTCTGGGTTATAAACAGCCCATTTTGACTCCAGAAATTTCAATGTCGCGGGTATATTACTCCCGCTAATCTTTATTGATATTTCAAGCAGATAATTCTTCGAAGGGAAAAGTAATATTGGTTCTATTGCATCATGCAGGGAGCTGTAATTAAAATCTCTGACTACTCCAATAATCTCACCCCATCCGGTTTCCCCATTTCTGAATTTTTTGCCTACCGGATTATCATAGCCAAGTTTTCTGGCCAGCGACTCATTGATTATAAATGCAGTTCCCTTTTTATCCAAAACTAAATCCGGCGAGAAGCCTCGCCCCTGAATAATAGCCATTTTATAAAAATCGATAAAGTTAAAATCAACAGTCATATAAGGCATTTCCCATTTGGTGTCAGCCTGTCTGCCTTCAAAATCTATCGAGTTCCTCCAGGGAGAACCAGATAATCGTGTATTTGAAAATGTGACGTCAAGTATTGAAGGATTATTTAGTAAACCTGCTTTAATATCGTCATAATGATCTTTTATATAGCTATTAGCTGACAATAATATGACATTCTCTTTATTGTAACCCAGATTTTTTGTTTTCAGATAATTCACCTGCTTTACAATAGTAAACAAAGAAATTATCAGCACAATAGTTATGATAAATTGAATCACAGTCAATGTTTTACGTAATGCACCTCCTTTAATCTGCTGAGTAAAATTATTTTTAAGAACCAATACAGGACTAATGGAGGTGAAAATCACTGAAGGATAAATTCCGGCAAGTTCCACGATTAAAACCACAAATATAATTGCTGCATAAAATTGCACTGAGGAGACTGAATAATGGAAGTTATAGCCTCTTAGAATTGTTTTCTGCAGAAATGGAACGGTATTTTCAAAAAGCAACAATGCCAGAAATAAAGAAATAATTATCACCAGTGATGTTTCAATAAAAAACTGTATAATCAGGGTTTGCCTCTTTGAACCCGCAATTTTTTTAAGGCCAACTTCTTTGTTCCTTTTTGTTGAATAGGCCAGAGTAAGATTTATATAATTAGAAATAACAATTAAGAGTATTAAGAATGCAACAACGATAAAGGCATTAACATATTTCCGGTCAAACTTGTTCCAGTTTATTTCCCATATTGTAAACATTGAATCCAAATGCACATCTTTAAGAGGCTGTAATTGAAAACTTACGAAATCAGCATTCTGCGGCAACCAGGTCTTTAAAAATAATTGCAGCTTTGGATATATTGATTTTACTTCCACATTAGGCTTCAAAAGGACATAACCCGAAGCATTATGATTACCATTTTGATAATTCCAGCCTGGTTTTCTTTCTTCAAGTGATAAAAGAGCATTAAACTGGAGATGCGAGTTCCCTGGTATATCTTTAATAATTCCTTTTATCGCATATGTTTTGTCATTATTCAGCTTAATTGTCTTTCCCAGTGCAAATTCTTCGCTGTTAAACAGTTTTTTGGCCGTGGATTGGGTCAGAACTGCACTAAAAGGTTCGACAAGAGCATTTTCCGGATTGCCTGCTATAAAATCGAAAGTAAAAATTTCAAATACCTTATTGTCAGCGAATAGTACCTTGTCAATTTCAATTGCCTCATTACTGAGTTTAATTTGCAGGTTATTTGTCCTTAATAAAAATGTGGAAGCTTCAATTTCAGGAATTGTTTTTTCAAATGTGTTGGAAAGGTATTCAGGAATTTGAGCAAGATAATGCTCATCCTGCCCCTGAAAATTTTGTTTCTCAATAACCCTGTATATCCGGCTGCGATTCTTATAAAAGTTATCGTAGGAAAATTCGAAACTGGCCCATGAAAATATTAGAAAAGCAATGGCAAATGCTAAAGAAAAACCGATAACATTTATTAAAAACCATGGTTTATTATTAAGAATATATCGAAATATGTGTTTGAAAAGAGCCGTTAGCATAAAACAAAATATTTATCATTCGTATCTCAAAGCTTCGACCGGATTTCTTGTTGCCGCTCTCCAGCTCTGCCAGCTCACGGTAAATAATGCAATTCCCAACGCTATTAAACCAGCCAGTACAAATATCCACCAGCTGAGTCTTGTTTTGTAAACAAATCCCTGAAGCCATTTTTGCATAACATACCATGCTAAAGGTGTTGCAATAATAAAGGCAATTGCTACCCACCTGATCAACTCCCTGTTTAATAAGGCAAGTATCTCAGTAATTCTGGCTCCGTTTACTTTACGTATGCCAATTTCCTTAATACGATGCTGGCTGGCAAAGATTGACATGGCTAGAATTCCCAGGCAACAAATAAAAATGGCACATCCGGCAAAGAGTGAAAATATCCGGTGAAACCTTAGTTCTGACTGATACATATTTTCAACTGCCTGATCAAAAAAACTTTCTTCGACTGGGAAGGAGGGGGAAAGTTCTGAAGTAACTGACTTTATATCTTTAACAGCGGACTTTAATGAATTGAAATCAGTAGTTTGCAGATTTACAAGACAATATGATGCATATGGTTCATTTCTGATAACTAGTGGAGTAATTGGCTTACTGACCGGCTTAAAATGAAAATCTTTTACAACACCAATTATTTCGCGTTCTTTCCCGTCAAATCCAAAAAGTTTTCCCTGGAGCGGATTATCAATTTTATTTTCGCGGATGAATGTTTCATTTACTACCAGTTTCCCTATATCCGTTGAAAGGTCGTCTTTAAAAAAACGACCCATGGTCAACTGCAGTCCCATTATATCTAAGAAAGCTGCATCAGCGCTAAAAGTGTTAAAAGTTACCTGCTTTTTTTCGCTATTTATGTTTATCTGTACTCCCCATTGTGAGATTGTTTTGCCGGGGTAATATTGTGTAAATGAAACCTTTTTAATGACAGGTCGCTCAAGAAGCAATTTCTTGAGGACATCTTTTTCCTTATAAAGTTGTTGAGTTATTTTGATACCTATGATATTGTCCTGATTAATCCCAAGACTGGTGCATCCGTAATTGACCTGTTTCTGAACCAGCACTGTAAAAGCAATTAGAACGATAGCTATCGTAAACTGTGCAGTTACAAGAGCACCCCTTATTGAAAATCGGGAGGTACGAGGCTCAATAGTTTTTTTCAGGTTGTCAACCGCATGTGAGGAAGATATCCGTAGTGCAGGTATAATGCTGAAAATCAAACTTAAAACCAGGATAGATCCCAGCGAAATTAAAATAAATCCGGGAGAATTGGTTATCTTCTGATTGAAATGGATTCCGGCATAACTCCTAATGAATGGAATTAGCGCATTCACCAGTTCGATCGCAATAACCAAAGCTGCAAGAAACATAAGAAAAGCTTCGGTGAGTATATTCCGTACGATTATTGACCTGTTCGCCCCAACAACTTTCATCACCCCGGTTTGTTTAATTTGTTCAATCCACTGTGAGGTCGAAATATTAATAAAATTTACAAGCGCTATCATCAGTATCAGAACAGCAACAAGTACAAGGATCAAAACTTCTTTTTTATCTCCGTTTATAAGAAACTCCTTATCGAACAGAGTAAACTTTGAAAAGTAAATTCTCTTAAAAGGATTAAGTTTCAAAGAAGTAAAATCCTTTTGGTGATCCTCCGGGATAACTTTTAAAATCGATTTTTCAGTTACTTCCGGATCGACTCCATTTTCGAGTAGCATAAAGGTCTGGAAATTGCACCATCCCCACTCTTTAAATTCTTCGGATTGACCCTGGACTATTTTACGGGTCGCGATGGAAGTGACTGCACTGAATGAGAGACATGAATTGGCATCAGGTTCATTTATAATAGCCCTTACTGTAAGTTCCTTGCTATTGTTTAGTTTAATAATTTTATCAACAGCCTGTCCTTTCCCAAAAAGCTTATCTGATAATGTTTTGGTAAGAACAACTGTTAAAGGTTCTTTAAGCGCAGATGAAAGATCCCCTTCAACTGCTTTATAGGTAAAAAGTTTAAAAAAATCATCATCCGCAAAAATCATGTCAGAAGTTACAGGTTCGCCGTCTTCAACCTGGAATACAGGATCTTCCCATGTACCTGCAATTCTTACAATTGATTCTAGCCCCGGTATTTTGTCTTCTATCTGATCCTTAAGTATGCCTGGTGTATAAATATGAGTATCAAAAGACCCATACATATAAACCCGATCGCCGTTTTTCTGAAAACTGTCTGTAGTAAGCTCACTATAGCAATAAACAAATAATATGATTACCACTGTAAGACTCAAAGCCAGACCAAACAGGTTGATCAGGTTTGTCAATGGTCGTCGTATAAAATTCCGTACAATTGATTTGAGGATGTACTTCACTCTTATTTAAAATATTAAAGTTATGAGATCATAATAATTAGATACTATAATGATGCCAATATTTCATATACCTGGTATACAGATATATATAATCTAATACTAATCAAAGTAGTAAATATATTTTACGGCATTTCGTAAAATATTTTTACACATTTTTGAATTTCTAATTTAATAACATAATTTTACTTTCATCTCCCAAATCGGGATTGTCAGCCCCCCGTCCCCCCTAAAGGCAGGGTTTAAGATAATAAAGAGATCAAGTGAAAGTCCTCCCTGTGGGGGGATTTAGGGGGTAAAAAATATGATTTTAAAATGATATTAAAATTATATCAAAGTGATATCAATATGATATAAAGTTAAAAAACTGATTAGAATAAAGATATAATAGTTATTTGATATGCAGAATCAGAAAGGCAACATCCTGATAGTCGATGACAACAAGAGCATATTAAGCACCCTTGAAATTCTGCTTTCTCCTGAATTTCAGAGCGTGACTTCACTTTCAAATCCAAACCGGATCATTACAGAATTAAGGAAGAGAGAATATAACCTGGTAATTCTTGACATGAATTTCCAGGCAGGAGTAAATACCGGGAATGAAGGAATCTACTGGCTCGGGAGAATCAAAGAGACTAATCCCGAAGTATCAGTAGTCATGATCACTGCCTATGGTGATATTGATCTGGCTGTTAAGGCTTTGAAGGCAGGCGCTTCAGATTTCGTCCTGAAACCCTGGGATAATGAGAAATTACTTGCAACACTTAAACTGGCAATTCAGCTGAATCTTTCAAAACAAGAGGTGAAACAGCTTAAGGAGAGAGAAACCGAACTGAAAAAAGAGATTAACCGCGATCAGCGTTTTATCATTGGTTCATCGCCTCAACTTATAAATATCCTGAACCTTGTAAGAAAGGTGGCAAAGACAGATGCCAATGTCCTGATTACCGGTGAGAATGGGACAGGCAAAGAACTTATAGCCCAGGAGATTCACCGTTTGTCCGACAGAGCAAAAGAGGTTCTTGTAAGCGTGGATATGGGTGCATTAAGCGAGACCTTATTTGAGAGTGAGTTGTTCGGACATGTCAAAGGGGCATTCACGGATGCGCACGAAAACAGGCAGGGGAAGTTTGAAATTGCCGAAAAGGGCACTCTTTTTCTGGATGAAATCGGGAACCTGTCATTCCATCTTCAGGCCAAAATGCTGACAGTTATTGAAAGCCGACAGATCTCCCGCATCGGCTCTAATCAGCTTATACCTACTGACATACGTCTCATTTGTGCAACCAATAAAAATCTTGGAAGCATGGTTCATGAAGGTCTTTTCCGTGAAGATCTTCTTTATCGTATCAATACTATTCAGATTGAAATACCTCCACTGAGGGAAAGGGGGAATGATATACTAATTCTGGCTGAATTCTTTCTGAAAAAATATGCTTATAAGTACAATAAGCCAAATCTTAAAATCAATCTTCAGGCAAATGAGAAACTGCTGAAATATACATGGCCAGGTAACATTCGGGAACTTCAGCATACTATCGAAAAGGCAGTAATATTAAGCGAATCAGGCCTTCTTAAACCTGAAGATTTTTATCTGAGGAACAATGCCTTTACGAAAAGCAATGAATCACTCACTACCCTTGAAGATCTGGAAAAGCAGATGATTCAGCAAGCTCTTGAGAAGAATAATGGTAACTTCACTGCTGCTGCAGATCAGCTTGGAGTGACACGTCAAACACTTTATAACAGACTTAAAAAATCCAGTCAATGATCAGCAGGAACCTATATATTAATATTATAATCAGAGTATTGCTGATTGTATTCCTGGCAGTAACACTAGGGTATTTCATTTCTGCGGGTCAATCGTTGCGTCTGTCTCTTATTTGTTTCCTGACAATTGTTATTCTGACAATCAGTTTGATATCTTATCTGAACACAACAAATAAAAAGATCAGATTCTTTTTTGATTCGGTCAGAAACGATGATTCAAGTCTCTCATTTCCTGTTAATTCAAAGAACAAGAGTTTCAGGGAGTTGTACCAGAGTATGAACAAGGTAAATCAGCAGATTCAGCAGCTGAAAATAGAGAACAGCCACCAGGAACAGTATTTTCAGATATTACTGGAACATCTGGCTACAGGGATAATTACCTATAATAATAAAGGATTTGTTCTTCATGCAAATACCTCTGCCAAAAAGCTTCTTTCTATGAATGTTCTGACGCATCTGCATCAAATTGAACGCATTGACAAGGAACTCTACCATACAATACAGAATATTAAGCCATTTGAACGAAGGCTTATATCAATTTACACTGAAAAGGGCGAAATTCAATTGTCGCTGAAGGCTACATCATTTAAAACGAACGATAATGAATTAGTCATTCTTTCAATCCAGGATATAAAGAATGAACTTGATGAAAAAGAGCTTGAATCGTGGATGAAACTGATAAGGGTATTAATGCACGAAATAATGAATTCGATTACACCTATAACATCACTTTCGGAACGCCTTTCAAAAATATACTCTATCGATGGCAATCCTGTCTTACCGGAAGAGGTGACTGAAAAGACAATCGCGACAACATTACAAGGGCTGAATGTAATAAAGGAACAGGGAAAAGGATTGATGTCTTTTGTTGAGTCGTACAGGAAGCTTACCCGCGTCCCCGAACCTGAAAAGAAATTATTCAGGGTGGCTGATCTTATGAGCAGGGTGCAGATTCTCTTTAATTCTTTGGAGAAGAATAACAAAATTGAACTCAATGTATCAATGAATAATCCTGATCTTGAAATCTTTGCAGATCAAAACCTGATCTCCCAGGTACTGATCAATCTGGTAAAGAACGCCGTTGAAGCAAATGAGAACAATCCTGCAGGAAAAATCATGATTGTTTCCGGGCTTGATGAAAATCATCATCCGGAAATATGTGTTATTGATAACGGACCGGGAATCAGTGAAGAAAACCGCAAGGAAATATTTGTTCCTTTTTTTACCACCCGACCAAACGGATCAGGTATTGGTCTCAGCATCTCAAAACAGATAATGAGAATACACGGAGGAAACCTGAAAGTCCGTTCAGTACCTGATAAAGAGACCGTATTTTGCCTGAGCTTTCAGAGTTGAAAGGAATGAAGATTGAGATGGGGAGATGAGAGAGCAGAAGATAAAATGTAGTCCCGGACTGCAAGACTGCCAGCCTTCGCCAAGGCTACGGCTGCCGAAGCAAGACTGCACGACATCAACAGGATATTGTCACTTTTCTATACATTACAGTGTCTAATTATTAGACATATAGTTGTTTATTATTTTCTATATATAATTGATATTGTGACTATTACAAATACGGCATAATCTTTGAGTACTCTTTAAAAACTGATTAGAAAACATGAAAAGAACCATTTATATATCAATCCTTCTCATCATCTTTTGTCATCAGGAAATTTCAGCACAAGGAGATAAATGGACTTTGGAGGATTGCATAAATTATGCTGTGAAGAACAATATCGGGCTTAAACGGCAAAGGCTTCAGACTGAAACAGCTGAAGTCAATCTACTCAAATCAAAAATGAATTTATTGCCGTCACTTAATTTTGGGTCGGATGCGAGTATCCAGTATGGAAGATCAATTGATCCCATTTCAAACGGAGTCACTTTCCTTCAAAATTTCAGAAATGGTTATCAGCTTTCTTCAGGTATCACGTTGTTTGGTGGATTTGCTAATCTTAATACGATCTCAGCCTACAAGTTTATGCTTAAAGCCGGAATTGAAAATGAACAAATAGTCAGAAATACTTTAATTTTAGATATTATGGGGCAGTATTACCAGGTTCTTTATTCAAAAGGACTTGAGGATGCCTCAAAGATGCAACTTGATCTCTCAGAGAAACAGCTTTTCAGAATTGAGAAGATGGTGGAGACAGGCAAAGAAGCGCTGTCTCGTCAATATGAGATTGAAAGCCAGGTATCCTCTGATAGACTTGCCTATACTATAGCACATAACACTTCAAGTCAGGCTATTACAACCTTAAAACAGATGTTGCAGCTTGATCCCGGTTCGCAATTTGATATCCTGATGCCAGATCTCGGCAAAATTCTTATTTCAGACAAAAACTATAGTCCAGACAGCATATATAAAATTGCCTCCCAAATTCTTCCACGGCTTAAAGAAATCGAATATGAACTTAAAGCTTCTAAAAAACAGATAGCTGCAGCAAGAGGTAACCTTGCTCCCAGCCTCTCCCTCGGAGGTCAGCTTTTTACAGGGTACTATACCCTCCTGAATGATACATCTTCCCAAAGGTCTTACTCAACTCAGATGAATGATAATTTTGGTCAGGCCATAGGTGCTACCCTCAATATACCAATATTTAACAATTATTCCACGGCAAGAAATATCAGGCTTGCCAAGATAAAAAGGAATGATACCGAGCTAAGAATGGAACTTGAAAAGAATAATCTTTATACAGATATCGAGAATGCCTGTCTCAATTTTAACCGGGGGAAGGACGAATT
>PMEC01000005.1:242-2773 GCA_003155705.1 Bacteroidales bacterium | reverse complement strand
TCAATTGCAAGAATATATTTTCCGTCTGAAGTGAAAAAGTGTTTTGATCCGCTTAACTCAAGTAAATTGTTTATAGTCGATCTGTCAGAGTTAAGATCCAGTTTGTTTTCAGCAAGAAAGGTCTTGTTGTTTTGCAAATAAATGAAACAGGTCTCGTCAGGAGAAAAAACAAAGTGAAGAAAATTAATCCCTCCCAATCCATGAATCATTCGATTATCTACACCATACATACCTAAATAATTATATGTAGGATTGTCTTCATGTGATGCTAATATGGTCCCATTTAGTTCTTTCTTGCCTGAATCATAACAAATAGCCGCTACCCCTCTGTTTGAAAGAGAAAATTCGGTGTAGCAATATTTTTGATTGCGCGGAAATCTGACTCGATATATATCTTCATTATTAATACTGCCAACCCTCACAGTGGAGTCTGCTGAAGCGGAAAGAACATTAATAATTCTGTCAGAAAATGAGACACTCCAAACAGTATCTTTATGCCATGTAAGGGAATTGTAATAGTCATATCTTTTCTTCAAAGCATTAAAATACCAGATATTTATTGTTTTATCTGATGATGCAGTAGCAATAAATTTATCCTCACGGGAAATATTCACTGCATTTACGCTGCCTGTATGATGATCAAAGGTTTGCAGAATATTGCCGTCAGTATCCAAAATGACTGCATCATGAGATGGAGAAATCGCCAGTATCTTATTTTCTTTCATGAACCTGAATATCTGCTTTGTATTCAAATGGTTATAACGGATCTTCGTACTGAACTTCTTTTCCCCTGTAATACTCCACACTGTAAGCAAACTATCGCTGCTGACTGCCCCAATATATCTGCTGTCATCAGATGCCTTCAAATCTATTAAAGGAAAATGATCCGTTTTTAAAGTTCTTTCCAGTTTCCCTTTTATACTCCAGATGAGAATGAGTGAATCACCATATCCGAAAACGAATTTATTGTCTTTGGTACATGCGGCAAATTGAATATTAACAGGAGCGGGTTCAAACTGAAGACTGCATTGTTCTGCTATCCTGCTCATTAGAGAATCCTTTTCATTTGAGACATCCAAATTATAGTAAGCCTGAAGCAAGGCCTTCTTTGCAAGCAAACTATGGCTTATATTCCAGGCCTTTCCAGCTATCTGAAGTTTTTCTATAGGTTTTTTTGTTTCCGAAAATGATCCTATAGCAATATTATTGGCATACATTACCATTATCTTGTCTTTAATAAAGAATGCCAGGATAGCAAGCATAAGGACAAAAACCAGGGTAGATATTGCAATCAGGCGTCTGACAGTTTTGATCTTTGCCAGCTCATGCTTCCTGCTCTCCTCAAGGAATTCCAGTAGTTCAGGATTAAGGTTTAACAGTGAATCCTTATTGGAGATATAAACAAGATCGTCGTTGCTTAACAGTATTTTCCGCTTGAGATAATACTGATAAGCATTTTCGATCAGCTGTCTGATCTCAAGAAGCTCCTTCTCAGCAAGCGAGAACTTTTCAAATATCTTTTCAGCAAGAGCATCGTGCCGCAGTTCATACCTGCCATGATCGTCTTTGTCTCTCAAAACCCTCAGTCTTACAAAAGTCTGAAGCAGTTCTGTGACCTTATCCGGCGATATTTCTTTACCGAGCGAATGAACATTATCAATTGTTTCAGTCTCATTTGCAGGTCGTTTTGTTCCTTTAGCTGAGACAAATGCTTTCAGTACTGTCATTGATAGATCCGGGTCCTCCATCTGGGAAATCTGCTCATCAAGGAAGCTGCCGAGCAGATCGGAGACGTTGCCAACCTGGGAGAGGAGGGAGATGGAAAAGGCGATTTTCCATTGGCCTTCCTGTTTGGGATTATCGACCCCCCTTGCCCCCCCTGAAGGAGGGTAAATAGTTGTTGCCAATCTTAGTATTCTGTCCAGAAAGACCTGTAAATAAGTGAGTTCAACATCTGCGCTACCCGGGCTGAGTTTCTCCAGAAGCGTTTCAGCAAAGCCCTCTTCGAGATTGATATTGAATATTTTGCAGGGTTCTTTTATTGCATGGAGAGCATTTAAATGAGACATTTTCTCAACACGTACCCTATTGGAAAAAATAGTTGGAATATATCTTTCAAATTCAGTGATATTTGCCATGTACTCTTCCCTGAGGATAAAGATAAAACGGCATTGTATATCAGACTCTGCAAGTGATTTAATGACCTGTATAAATTCATGTTTTTCTTCCCTGCTTCCGAAAATGAAAAGCTCCTCAAACTGATCAAGAATAAAATATACCGGTTTATAATAGTCGAGGTATAATGATCTGACAGCCTTCTTAAAGCTGGTCGGAGTTATAAACTTGCCTTCTTGTTTGGTTATAGAAACAGATTTAATAACGGCAGCCATGCTTTCGAGGATATTCGACCCACGTCTGATAACCAATGGCAGCCAGTCAGTTTCCTGGAACTTATTCGCCAGACCGCAATGGATAAGAGAGGATTTTCCTGTACCGGAAACTCCATAAACCAGCATAAGTTTGCTTTCGAA
>PMEC01000005.1:0-196 GCA_003155705.1 Bacteroidales bacterium | reverse complement strand
CCGACGAAGTCGGCTGACAAAGCTGGGTGCTTGGTTCTCGTTTCTCGTTTCTTGTTCATTGTTCCGGATTGCAGGTAATAAAAAATGTTGTTGAAATTACATTTTTAATATTCTTATAAGTTTCGTTTATATTCGACTTAATACAAAATGAATGAAATGATTCGACTATATTCTATTTATTGTAATCAATCTTCTT
>PMEC01000211.1 GCA_003155705.1 Bacteroidales bacterium | reverse complement strand
CCTGATGTATAGCATATGTTTGCAAAGTCAGAAGGGGTGATGCTTTTATAAATTTCCTCGAACTTTTTCATATTCTCAGGAACTTCAAGCCATTCTCTTCCTGCTTTTCTCAGTTCGTTGAAATGTATCTCATTTTTTGCATATTCTTCCTGAGTGTCATAATGAATTATCTTTTCAATAGAGGGACAATCATTTATTACTTCTTTAAGCTTTGGAGCCTGAATGGAGGAGACAAGAACCATTCTCGATTCTGAATGGTTTATCCTGAACTTGATTTCATCAGGATTTAATTTTACNNCCATAAGTGGTTCCTTCATATTTTTCATTTGGTTTTTCCCAGAGGTATACATTGTTGCTGAACTTATCAACACTCTCTTCGAAGAATTGGATTAACGATTTCATAACCTGGTTTAATATATAATTTGTGAATAAAATTCAGCTCTAATATACAAAATATGTAGTATTTGATGTTTGGATTAACTTTTATAACATTTGTATTGATTGACAATAATTTGTATCTTTGATTATTACCAGTTAGGTATTGTGGAAAATTTCTTTGCATTTTAATTATTAAATAATTTATTATGAGACAATTAACTATTTTCTTTTTTATTATAATGATAGTAGTTCTTCCGTCCTGCAAGTTTCTCAGGGAAAAGGGATTAATTGGCAGGAAGGCTGATACAATGGCTGTATGGCAGGCAAGACATGACAGCATACGAGTTGCTGATTCCATAAGGAAAGTTCAGAATCGGCTACGGGCCATCGAAAACGCTAAACTCGATTCTATTAATAAGATTGATAAGGAAAGAACGGAGTGGGAAAGTAAGTACAAATACAATATCATCTGTGGTAGTTTTATCACGCCTGAATATGCCAGAAAATATTCTGCCAGTTTATCCCAAAAAGGTTATAAGACCCGGATAATGAAACTTGAGGGTACCAAGTTCGAAATGGTTTCAGCTGAAGCATTCGATAACTTCAGGAATGCGGCAAAACGTTTGAAACAATTCCAGGACACTGTTTCCACGGACGCCTGGATATACATTTATAAGAGGTAATGGTTATCGTAAAATAGTTTCTTTTCTGTCTGGTCCTACTGATACCATAGTGATCGGAATTCCTGTTTGTTCTTCAATAAACCCAATAAACTTTTTCAGCGTTCCGGGTAGTTCAGAATAATTGCGGAGAGCAGATATATTTTCATTCCAGCCAGGGAAATCAAGGTAAACCGGCTGAAGTGGAGCATCATGGTCAAATGGAATTTCGAATGTTTCTTTTCCATTAATATTGTAAGCTATACAAACTTTTACTGAATTAAAACCTGTCAGGACATCAGCCTTTGTCATAAAGAGTTTTGTTACACCATTAATCATTATAGCATATTTCAGGGCAGGAAGGTCTAGCCAGCCGCACCTCCTTGGCCTGCCAGTTGTTGCTCCGAATTCGCATCCGGTTTTCCTGAGTTTTTCTCCGGTTTCATCATTAAGTTCCGTAGGGAAGGGGCCACTTCCAACGCGGGTACAATAAGCCTTGAAAATGCCGAAGATTTCACCTGTCTGCTTCGGGGATATACCTAATCCGGTGCAAGTTCCGGCACTTATAGTATTTGAAGAGGTAACAAAGGGATATGATCCAAAATCGACGTCAAGCATTGTTCCCTGGGCTCCCTCTGCCAGGATGCGTTTTTTTTCAGATAAAAGGTCATTCAAAAGATATTCACTGTTAACAAGACTAAATTTCTTCAGCATTTCTATTCCTTCAAACCAACCGCTTTCATAATCACTGAGATTATATTTGAAATTGTAGTTCCTGAGAATCAAAAGGTGGTTTTTTAGATGTTCCTGATACAGATCCTGAAAGTCTTTTCTGAGAATATCTCCAACCCTCAGTCCATTGCGACCTGCTTTATCCGTATATGCCGGGCCGATACCTTTTAAAGTTGATCCTATCTTTAAGTTACCTTTTGAAACCTCATAAGCTGCATCCAGCATCCGGTGACCAGGCAGGATGAGATGAGCTTTTTTAGAAATTATAAGCCTTTTAGTAATTTCAGAAACCGGCAATCTGAGTTCCTCCACTTCTTTTTTGAACACAGCCGGATCAAGAACCACTCCATTGCCGATTATATTCAGTTTTCCGGGATGGAATATTCCCGAAGGTATTAAATGTAATACATGTTTTATATTATTAAACTCTATAGAATGTCCTGCGTTCGGGCCACCCTGAAATCTGGCAATCACATCGTATCCCGGACTTAATGCATCTACTATTTTCCCTTTGCCTTCATCACCCCATTGCAGTCCTAACAGTATGTCAATGTTCATATTAGACAATTAACAAATATTTAAAATTTACGTGGCAAGGTAAGAAATATTTTGGAAAGTAAAATCAGGTAATTATACGCTTATTTATCAGCTTAAAATTGGAATGGGTGCGGGGCCCATATTTCCTATGCAGTATTCCTGGTCCAGGGAAATTGAAATGAGAAGTAACATTTCAAAGTTAAGAAACACAACAGCCAATTAAAAAAAGAATTACCAGGGCATTCTTTCAGGAGGGAAATTAAGAATTACAGTATGACAGACTTATTTTTTATCGTCTTTTAATGACCCGTAGATATAGAGTGAATGGTACATAGGAGAGAAGTTATGTAATTCACTCGCAGTTTTTATTATTTCGCTTATTCTTGGATCGCAGAACTCAATAACGTTTCCTGTTTCAATATCAATAAGATGATCGTGCTGAGCACATTGGTAAGCTCTTTCAAACTGAGCGATATTCTTTCCAAACTGATGCTTAATTACAAGATTACAGTCGAGAAGAAGTTCAATAGTATTGTAAAGAGTTGCCCTGCTTACCCTGTAATTTTTATTCTTCATGAAGATATATAGCGATTCAATATCAAAATGTCCCGGACGTGTATAAATCTCATCCAGAATGGCATATCTCTCCGGTGTTTTCCTGTGACCCTTCCTCTCCAGGTATTCAGTGAATATCTGTTTGACTGTCTTTTTTGTATCATCACTAATCATAACTGGTCTAATTTAAAATAATAACAAAAGTATGCTTTTCCCGTGATTTAAAATGTACTACTGCTAGTTTTCATTATCCGTAAAGTCTTCAACCCTTTTGACGTTTTCAATACCTTTAATGTTCGATATCTTCATTATCAGGTTATTCAGGTCCTTTGTATGATGAATATAGAGATCAATTTTTCCCTCAAAAATACCGTTATGAACAGCGATGTTAATATTTGTCATATTTACATTAAGCTCTGAAGAGATAATTTTCGAGATATCGCTTACCAGTCCGATTCTGTCAATGCCTGACATACTGATTCTTGCAAGAAAGGAAACAAGTTTGTGAATAGTCCATTTAACTGCTATAATCCTGTTACCTTCATTAGACATAAGTCTTATTGCTACTGGACATTTTGGCTTATGTATAATAATGGAACCTTCAGGAGAATGGTAACCCGTTACCTCATCACCTGGTATAGGATTACAGCATTTGGCAATTTCATATGATTGCTCTGCGTTATCGACATTTTCTCTTAAAAGGAAAGGAACGCTCTTGTCAATTTCGGAAGCAGGGATATCGGGAGCACTTTTCTCTTTCCTTGAACCTATCAGTTTTAACTCCCAGTACTTAATCACATTTCTTGAGGGATTTTTCCTGATTATTTTCTTCAGGTCGTCGAGATCAATGATTCCAAGTTCAATCTTTGAATAAAGCTCATCTTTATTGAGTACATCGTATGAGAGCATAAGTTTTTTCAGGATCTCTGAATTTGGCATAACACCAAGATCATTCAGCTTTTGTTCAAGAATCGACATCCCTTTCTGAATCCGGTCCTTCGATTCTGCTTTTAAAGAGTTTTTGATTGCTTCTATTGCTTTGGGAGTATGAACAAATGCAAGCCATTCTTTTTCAGGTTTAGCTTTTTCTGAAGTAATTATCTCAACCTGATCACCACTCAAAAGTGTGGTATTAAGCGACATAAGTTTGTAATTTATCTTAGCTCCAATAGCTTTGTTACCGATCTCAGTATGAATCTCATAAGCAAAATCAAGAGCAGAAGCTCCTTTTGGAAGACTTACAAGAAATCCTTTAGGTGTGAATACCATTATTTCGGATGAAAACAGATTCATTTTAAATTCGTCCAGGAATTCGACCGGATCTTCAAGAGGGTTTTCCAACATCAAACGGATTTTCTTTATCCACTTGTCCAATTCGCTTTCCTGGGCTTCGTCACCTTTATATTTCCAGTGGGCAGCATAACCTCTTTCTGCTATTTCATCCATCCGCTTGCTCCTGATCTGTATCTCGACCCATTTCCCTTCCGGACCCATGACAGTCAGGTGTAAAGCTTCATAACCATTTGGTTTAGGCCGGCTTACCCAGTCCCTCAGCCGGTCGGGTTTAGGCATATATGTGTCAGTAATAATGGAATATATATTCCAGCATTGAGTCTTTTCAGGAACACCGGGAATAGGTTCAAAGACAATTCTGACTGCCAGAACATCATAGATCTCCTCGAAGGGGACATTTTTTGATTGCATCTTTTTCCAGATGGAATAGATGGATTTAGGTCTTCCGCTGATATCGAACTTATAACCTGATTCACTAAGTTTTTCAATAATCGGAAGTGAGAATTTATTGATAAGTGCAACATATTTCCTTTCTCCATGCTTCAGCTTCGTGGCAATCTCCTCATATATCTTTGGGTGCCGGAATTTAAAACTGAGATCTTCGAGTTCGGTCTTTATTGCGTACAAACCTAGCCTGTTGGCCAATGGAGCATAAAGGTAGATTGTTTCACCGGCCACTTTCATCTTCTTATGTTCCGGCATTGATTCCAGCGTCCTCATATTATGCAATCTGTCAGCTGTCTTGATCAGAATTACCCGAAGGTCATCAGATATTGTAAGCAACATTTTACGGAAATTCTCGGCCTGAAGTGAGGATGAATTTTCTTTGTTGTAAGTACCTGAAATCTTGGTCAGTCCATCAATTAAAGATGCAATTTTTTCTCCAAAATCTCTCTGCACATCTTCCAGAGTATATTCTGTATCTTCCACAACATCATGAAGGAGAGCAACGGCAATAGATTTTGCTCCCAGACCAATTTCCTGATTAACAATTTTTGCGACTTTAATAGGATGGATAATGTAGGGTTCTCCCGATTTCCGGCGCATATTCCAGTGAGCTTCATTGGCAACCTTAAAAGCTTTGTCAATCAGCTCAGTATCACCTGGTTTATTGCACCTGTGAAGGTTGTTTATAAGTGATTCGTATTCAGTCTGAATCCGTTTTATATCCTCATCATCAAATATATTCTTATTCCCCATAAATATCAGTACCCTGCCAATATTAGCTGAATACAAATATAACGTTATTAGAGCAAAGTTGTAGTGTCTGAACTCAATTGGGTATTGTAATCTTTCCGGATCATTTCATTATCGTAACAGTCCCGGACTTTATTAACAGTTTTCCGGAAGGTGTTTTGACTTTCAGAAACCAGAGGTAGACTCCGTCCGGTAATGAATTACCCTTATTTTTACCATCCCATTGTGCCATGTAATCGTGACTCTCGAACAGAGTATTATTATGTCTGTCCGTTATAACAAGGTAATAGTCAACCGGAGTAAAAGAAAGAACCGGCTTAAAAAAGTCATTTATAAGATCGTTATTTGGTGTAAAAGCGTTCGGGACAGTAATATTTTCAATAGTTTCCGTGCAGACAGTGGCAGATACGGTTATTCCGGTAATTCCATATGGGTTGTTGGTCTCAGAAGCACTGATATAGAAACACAGATTATTGCCGGTCAAATCATACATTACGGATGAATAATTTAATGAGTAGGATGTGTCAGCAGATTGAACAAGAGNNGCATTCCATGTCAGGTTGATTATATTACCGTTCTTTTCAAGCTTTGGGACTATGTTACATGCCAGATTGGATGTGACAATAGGATTTCCACAATTATTTATTGCCTGAAGCCTGTAATAGTTTTTTTTAAATGGATCAGCTTTATTATCAGTGTACCTTAAAAGGCGGCTTGAAGATTGAATTTGCGTGATTATGCTGAAATCGTTTTCAGTTTCAGTTATTCTTTCAAGCCGGAAACTGTTAATCTCTGAAAGAGGATCAGCAGAAAAGGAGAGAGCGATATTATTGTTATTATCAACTGTCGCATAATCTGCATTAATCCATCCGGGAGGTCTCTGCATCTTTGTGGTAAGACAGGCTTTGTTCGATGTGGAGAATGTTCCATCTTCCAGGTTTGCCCTGATTATAAAACAGTATACAGCATTAGTGGCAAAATCATTTAAATTGTAGCTGTTTTTATCAGGAGTAACACTTCCTGCTTCTGAGAAGCTACCTCCGTTAACAGAATAAAGTATTGAATAGCCTGTGACCTTTTTGGGTGAAGATGAATAACTATTCCATTTTATAAGAATTCTTTTATTGCATGAGTCAATAGATACTTCTGAAAATATCGTGTTCAGAATATTCGAAAGCTGGCTCGGATTGGCTGCATTATCTATTGCCTCAATCTGATATGATACACTCCTGGATAAAGGAATCCTCGAGGAATCAATGTAACTTAAAATAGCAGGATTCCACAATGTTTTAAACGGGAATCCGGCATCATTAATATAGTAAAGCATCCGAAATCCTGCAACATATGAGGAAGGGATATATGCCCAGGTCATTTCTGTAAAACCGGTTTCAGGCTGAACTGAGATAAGGGTAAGAACAGGGTGTATATTCCGAATGCTATCTGCCTGAGCATTAATGGTATCAGGACATAAATATATTAATATAAATCCAAAAAATAAGAAATTTCTTTTCATGCTGATCCTGCAATTATTTCGTACAGATCATCAATATTATAATACGTTTTTGCAAGGCCGATTATTTCATCAGGCTGGATGGTTTTAATTTTATCAGCAAGATTATAATAATATTTATTGTCAAGACCAAATTCCCAGACAGCTCTGAAACTTTCAGCCAGAGCAAATGGCCCGTCGAACATCCGTAACATTTCCCCAGCCATATAGCTCCTTACAACATCCATCTCTCTTAATTCAACAGGTCTGGTTTGAAGGAGTCTGATTTCTTTATATATCTCATCAAGGGTTTCGCCGGCATGTTTCTTTCCGACCTCGGTAGCAATAACCTTATATCCGGATTGATTCAAAGACATTACAGATGAATTAATACCATACGTATATCCTTTTTCTTCTCTAATATTTTTCATCAGTCTTGATCCGAAATAACCACCGAGGATTGTATCCAGGATTAATAAACCGGGATAATCATGATGTCTTTTGTTTATTGTCGCAGATCCTATCCTGATTGCAGCCTGAAGTGCATCTTTCTTTTCGATGAATTCTTTCTTGTTTTTACTTCCGTTTATCGGAATATCTATCTTATCCGGTATTCCGGATTTAAAGTCATGTTCTCCAAAATAATGTTCAAACATTGCTTTTGTCTCGTTATGAATCCGACCCGAAACAATAATGGACAATTCTCCATTTGTATAATGGGCAGTATGGAAGTTCACCAGTTTATCAGTTGTAACATTTTTAAAATCAGCCGCTAACACTTGTTTCCCGTATGGATGAGAATACCCAAAGACTGATTCAAATAATTTGTCTGATGCAAGGTTCTGAACTTTTTGCTTATTCATCAGATAAGACTGTAACCTCTTCTTCTGAAGATTATTCAGTTCATCCTCAGGGAAGATAGGTCTGAATAAGATCTCGCAGCAAAGTTCCAGTATTTTTTCCAGATGTTTATTAAGGCAGAAAACAGTGATACCCGAAGAATCTTTCTGGGCAAATTGATGAATGAATGCGCCATAAAAATCAAAAGCATTATTAATTTCTTTTGCCGTATAATTTAATGAACCCTCAAGAAGCATTGCATTTGTTGTAGATGCCACAAGTGGAAAATTCTCTTTTATCTGACCCGCATTGAAGATGAACTCAGCTCTCATTAGTTCTTCTGACCCCGCCTCAATAAGATAAAGTGGCACACCATTTTTCAGCCGGAATAGTTCTGTGTCAGGGATACTTTTTAATACCACGGGCCGGATTTCAGGTTGTACTTTCCTTTTAAGATTCATCTTATTTTACCGATTTCTTCGATTTATAATGAAGAGAACTGCAATTGTCTGGTTGCAGATATTTTTTGGCCGCTATCATTACCATTTCAGGATTGACTCTGTTATAAAGCTCCACTTCCTGGTTGACTTCATTTGCATCTCCAAGGAGTTCATAGAAACAAAGATTCATCGCTTTGTTCAGAACATTTGTATTTGAAAAGACCATTGATGATTCAAACTTGTTTTTGACTTTTTCTATCTCCGGATCCGGCACAGCAATTTTTTTTAAGTCTTCAATGACCTCTTTAACAGCCTCTTCTGCAGCCTGGAAACTAATACCATCCATCAATTTGCCATTAATAATAAGTAGCCCCGGATCAAGTTCTCCTGCAAGGTAGGCATTGATATCACTGAACAATTTCTTATCTCTGACCAATGAAGAATAGAGTCTGCCTGATTCACCTCCTGCAAGTATGTCAGTAAGAAGGTCCATGGTATAAAAATCCTTTTCTGTTCTTCTGCAAATATGCCAGGCTTTAACCAGAACGTCTGATGGTACATCTTTTTCGACCTCTGTTATTCTTTCCTCTTTCTGCACAGGTTCCATTGCCAATTTTCGAACGGCTATTTCGCGCCTGCTTATTGGACCGAACCATTTTTTTGCAAGACTAATAACATCTTCATGATTCTTAATATTGCCGGCAACAGATAGAATTGCATTATTAGGAGCATAGTGTGAAAAGAAAAAATCCTTTACATCGGTCATTGTAACTTTCTCAATATGAGAAATGTCTTTCCCTATTGCAGCCCACAGATACGGATGAACTTTATATACCAGAGGGCGAAGCAACAACATTATATCTCCATAAGGCTGGTTAAGGTACCTTTGCTTATATTCTTCAATTACTATCTTTTTCTGAATTTCAAGAACCTCTTCGGAGAAACTAAGACCGAGCATCCTGTCAGATTCCAGCCAGAAGCCTATTTGTAAATTATTGGCAGGAATTGTAAGATAATAGTTGGTAATATCATTATTTGTAAATGCGTTATTATCGGCTCCGGCCATCTGAAGCGGAGTATCAAAATCAGGTATGTTTTGTGATCCTCCAAACATCAGATGTTCAAAAAGATGAGCCATCCCAGTCATCTCCGGATCTTCATCCCTTGAACCTACATCATAAATAATATTCATTGCAACAAGAGGAGTTGAACAATCCTCATGAATAAGGATCCTTAATCCATTATCAAGGTTGTATTTTTTAAAATCTATCATTTAATTACTGTCAATAAGGAGAATGCTTAGTATTCATTTTGATAAATGAATCATCCTTGCACAAACTTAAATAAAAAACCGTGAAGCGTTCTTATTGTTTTTATATTTGCAAAATTATGTTCAGAAATAATAATTTATTTAGGTTTCTGAGGACAAAAATTGTCGAACTTGATCAGCGCAGACTCATTTACATTCTGAGCCTCGTTGTTGGTTTTCTGAGCGCATTAGCTGCTGCAATCCTGAAGAATGCTATCCATTATACCCATCTGCTGCTTACTGAAAAAATGCAACATGGTTCTGATTATCAATATCTTGCATATCCCATCCTTGGTATGCTTATCACAATGCTTTTTGTAAAATATGTTGTTAAAGATAATATTGGTCATGGGATCAGCAGAATACTTTATGCAATATCAAAAAAGAAAAGCTATCTGAAAAGGCACAACACCTGGACTTCTCTGGTTGCCAGTACAATAACAATTGGTTTTGGAGGATCAGTAGGAGCGGAAGCACCCATAGTTCTTACGGGTTCATCCATAGGTTCAGCCATTGGAAAGTTCTTTAAGATGAACTACCGGAATATAACCCTCCTGATTGGTTGTGGTGCAGCAGGAGCTATATCAGGAATTTTCAAGGCTCCGATCGCAGGAATAGTTTTTACCCTTGAGATATTGATGCTGGACCTTACTATTTCTTCAATTGTACCCTTGCTTATCTCTTCCGTAACCGCTGCAACAGTAGCCTATTTTCTGATGGGAGACAAAGTCCTTTTCACTTTTTCAGTAAAGGAAGCCTTTATCATCACAAATATTCCATGGTATATAGTCCTGGGATTAACATGCGGATTAATCTCACGCTATTTTTCCTGGATGACTTTAAAGCTTGAAAGCGGCTATGATAAGGTAAAGAATGAGTATGTCAAACTGGGAATCGGAGGTCTGGTTCTTGGATTGCTTATATACCTGTTCCCACCTTTTTTTGGTGAAGGTTATGATACAATACTGGCCCTGCTTCAGGGAAACACTGATATTGTCACAGGGAATAGTATTTTCGGTCAGATGAACAATAATTCATGGACGATCATCCTGTTTATGGTTTGCCTCGTATTTCTTAAGGTTATTGCAACCAGTTCTACCAATGGTGCCGGAGGAGTGGGCGGTATTTTTGCACCGACCTTGTTTATCGGTGGTGTAAATGGTTATGTGGTGGCAAATCTGTTAAATAGGTATGTCAATATCAGTCTGCCCGACAATCGTTTTGTCCTGGTCGGAATGGCAGGAATGATGGCTGGTGTAATGCACGCGCCTCTGACTGCAATCTTTCTTATTGCTGAGATTACGGGTGGTTACGATCTGCTGATTCCACTTATCATTACCTCAACCGTGGCTTATATGACTATCCGGGGTTTTGAACGTCATTCAATCTACCATGTAGAACTGGCCAAAAGAGGTGAGCTCATTACTCATGATAAGGATAAAGCTGTACTGACATTTATGGAATGGAAAAAAGATATTGAAACTGATCTTTATAAAATAAAACCAACTGATACTCTGGGAAATCTGGTTAAGATCATTTCAAAATCGAAACGGAATATATTCCCTGTGGTTGATGAATATAATATCCTTGAGGGAGTAGTACAGCTCGATGATGTCAGGGAGATCATGTTCAATACTGAGCTTTATGATTCAACCATAATGAGAGACGTTATGACTATTCCACCATCTTATATTGACAAAAAAGAAGGTATAGAAACTGTCATGGATACTTTCAGAACAACCGGGGCATGGAATCTTCCTGTTCTCGATAATGGATACTATGTGGGATTTATTTCCAAGGCTAGAATTTACACCACATACAGGGAATTGCTAATTCAGTTTTCCGAAGAATAGTCATAGTTAAGTTTAAATATGCAAGGCGAATACAAACATATATTTGATTTTCAATCACTTTAAATTTAAATATCATATTATGAAACGCGATGAGTTAATTTTTGATCTGATTAATAAAGAGTATCAGCGCCAGCTTAACGGAATTGAAATGATAGCATCAGAAAATTTTGTAAGTCCGCAGGTACTGGAAGCTATGGGGTCAGTAATGACGAATAAATATGCTGAAGGGTACCCCGGAAATCGTTATTATGGTGGTTGTGAGATAGTTGATCAGTCGGAACAAATTGCAATAAATCGTCTTAAACAGCTTTTTGGAGCTGAGTATGCTAACGTTCAACCTCATTCCGGTGCTCAGGCAAATATGGCAGTCTTCATGGCCGTGCTAAAACCTGGTGATACATTTATGGGATTAAATCTTGCTCACGGCGGGCATCTCTCTCATGGATCTCCGGTTAACTCATCCGGGATTTTATACAAACCTGTTGCTTATGGTGTTAAAGAAGATACCGGATTGGTTGATTATGATATGATGGAAGAGGTAGCACTAAAAGAAAAACCCAAGATGATAATCGGAGGTGCATCTGCCTATTCAAGAGAATGGGATTATGAGAGAATGAGGAAAATTGCCGATTCGATAGACGCAATATTTATGGTTGATATGGCTCATCCTGCCGGATTAATTGCAGCAGGATTGTTGAATAATCCTTTGAAATATGCACACATTGTTACATCCACAACACACAAAACTCTTCGCGGTCCGCGTGGAGGCATAATTCTTTTGGGAAAGGACTTCGAAAATCCATGGGGCCTTAAGACAAACAAAGGGGAAGTCAGAATGATGTCATCACTTCTTAACTCTGCTGTATTTCCGGGAATTCAGGGTGGACCTCTGGAACATGTAATTGCATCAAAGGCGGTTTCTTTTGGTGAAGCCCTCGATCCGAAATTCAAAGATTATCAGAAACAGGTAAAAAAGAATGCCGAAACGATGGCAAAATCTTTTATGGCAAGAGGTTACAAGGTGATTTCAGGAGGCACGGATAATCACCTCATGCTTATTGATCTGAGAACTAAATTCCCTGATATTTCAGGTAAAAAGGTTGAAAATACTCTTGTTCTTTCGCATATAACTGTGAATAAGAATATGGTTCCTTATGACAGCAGATCACCTTTTCTTACATCGGGACTTAGAGTAGGCACTCCGGCCGTCACAACACGGGGGCTCAGGGAAGAACATATGGAGATCATTGTTGAACTCATTGATGAGGTCATTTCTAATATAGAAAACGAAGAAGTAATAAACAGGGTAGGAAAGAAGGTTAATGAGATGATGAAGCCTTTTCCTCTGTTTGCGATGTAATTAAGCTAATATCAAAATGATATCATAATTTATTTTCAGTCCATCAATTTAATATAAATCAAGTTGTTTGAAAGAATTTTATTTTAACTTTATGCTGGCCTAAAACCAATTAGTTAGAAGATGAATAAGCAAAAACTAATCTTTGTTGTTGATGACGATCCGGTTGTTACTAAGATGATAGTAAAGCGTTTTAATTCAGATAGCTATCTTCTTGAAGCTTTCGATTATGGTGAGGATTGTCTGAAATCATTGAATAAAAATCCCGACCTTATTATTCTGGACTACCTGTTCTATAAAACAGATCAAAAAGTTATGAACGGCATGGAGGTTTTTGATAAAATAAAGGAAACCCATCCAAATGTACCTGTGATAATGCTTTCAGGGCAGGAGAGAGGCGAAATTGTGCTTGAACTTGCTCGGAAAGGTATTGATGATTATGTCATTAAGGATAGTAACCTTATGGACAATCTAAATGCTTCAATGTTAGAGTTACTTAGCACGGAAAGCTGATCCGGCTGTAAGGATATACCTTCCGGGATATATTTATTTAAGTATAAAATTGTAAGTTATTGTTCCTGTCTGAATGAGAGGTGCTGTCGGTTTTGGTTCAAAAGTTGCCTTCATAGCAGCCTTCTGTGCCTCGGTGAGAAGGTATCCATCGAGCGTTGTTGAACCTGGTCTTCCTGCCACTGCCTTGGTAACTTTACCAGATCTATCTACACTCACTTCCACAACAACCTTTCCCTCGCCCTGGTATTCATATCTTGGATTAGGAAGCAGCCGGAATCCTCTCCCCTGAAGATCATAAGAGATCCCGCTGTTACCGGTTCCTCCACCCGGGCCATGGACCTGTGAATCGACAGATCCTGTTGGAACACCCTGATTTCCTGATCCACCGGTTATCCCTTCAGAAGTAGAATTTGTATTACTGTTTTTGGAATTTGCCAGAGCATTTTTAGTCCTGTTCTGAATATCACTGGCTCTTTTCTGTTCAGCTTCAACTCTCTTTTTTTCAGCATCTGCCACCGCTTTCTTTATCTTTTCAGCTTTAAGTTCTTCACGTTTAATTCTATCAGCCTCTGTTTGTTCTTTTCTTTTCTTTACTTCAAGAGAGTCCACTTTTTTTACTGCAGGCGACTCTTTATCAATGTTCTGAGTGAGCAGAGCATTTTTATTCTCGGGTTGGGTTGTTGATTGGTCAGGTCTAACAGGGGTAGTTTCATCCTGTGATTGAGGCGGGGATGGTTCAATTAGTCCTGAACCGGTTTCATCAGTTCCGAAATTAACTAAAATGCCTTTTTCAGGTTCGGAGGATTTTGGTGCCGAGAATCCAACAATCACTAACATTGCCAGTATCCCCAGATGTAATATCAGGGTGCCCACAATCCCCTTTCCCCGTTCGGATGCCAATTTTTGCTGATCCCTGTTTCGATAAGATTGCAACTGATAACTGTTTTTATATTAAACTTCGTTTTTCAGTAATCGATATTATTATAAATTACAGAAGGCGAAGTTATTAAAAAACGTTACAATTAATGGTTGTATTATGTTGGTTTAATAACAATGGACAAATATTTATTAACTCCTGCTTAAAGTAAAAGTTATAATTGAAGAATATCTCCGGCCTCAATCACAGTTGGTGCAACTTCATTTTCTATCAGAGGCCGGTTTCAGAAAGAAGATTTCGAAATGAAAAATTGTTAAAATAATCCTTTTTTAAAACTTGCCGGAATTGCTATATTTGAAACAATTAATGAAATAGTTATATTCCTGAGTAAATTCAATCATAGAATAGGACTCAGTTGAATAATTTTTAAGTAAAGAATGCGTTTTTGGATAAAAATAATATATACAAACCGATATGACACCAATGTTTTTGCTGATCTCACAGACTATTGATACACTGAACAAAGCAGTTGCTGCTGCTCCGACACTTCCCACGCAGCCTGCCCCTGAAGTAACTACGATGATGGATATTATTATGAAAGGTGGCATTATAATGATACCGATTGGCATACTTTCTGTTATAGCTGTTTATGTCTTCATTGAGCGTTATTTAACTATAAGACGCCATATCAGCTCGGATGTGAACTTTATGAACAGCATAAATGACTTTATTCTTGCCGGTAAAACCGATTCAGCTCTGACACTTTGCCGGAATACTCCAAAACCTATAGCCAGGATGATAGAGAAAGGTATTTCCCGTCTGGGGAAACCAATCAAAGAAGTTGAAGAATCCATTGAGATAGCAGGAAAATTTGAAGTTTACGACCTGGAGAAAAACGTACAGATACTTGCTGTCATTGCAGGTATAGCTCCTATGTTCGGTTTTCTCGGTACAATAATCGGAGTGATAAAAATATTTTTCAATATTTCATTAACAAGCGATGTAAGTATTGGTACTGTTTCTGCCGGATTATACACCAAAATGGTAAGTAGCGCATCCGGACTTATTGTTGGTATCATAGCTTATATCGCGTACCATTGGCTGAACATTATTCTAAATAAAGCGGTTCATCAGCTTGAATGGAACGCCATGAATTTTATTGACCTGCTAAAAAGCCCTTCAAAATGATTGAGCTTCGCAAGAAAAAAGATTTTACAGCGGAAGTATTCACTTCTTCGATGAATGACATCATGTTTTTTCTTATGTTATTCTTTATAATAATCTCCACGCTTCTCAATCCAAGCATGATAAAAGTTTCATTACCAAGTTCACGGAGCAGCCAGTCGATCCAGAAGAAAGAGATTAATCTGACTATGACCAAAGAGAAGATTTATTTCGTGAACAATACCAGGGTTCCTTTCGAGACGCTTGAATCTGAGCTTAAAAAGGAATTGGCACATTCTCCTGATGCTTTTATCATGTTGCGTTTTGATAATACGTTATCAATTCAGGATTTGGTGAATGTCTTATCTCTAGGGAACAAGTTGAACGGTAAGATGATCATTGCCACAGCAAAATCAAGGTAATCCTGATATATTATTGCNNACTTTGGTCTCTTCCTCTTTTTTCATAGCGCTCTTTTCCTTCTTTTTAAAAAGATCTTTGAATTTGTCGAAATCCTGTCTGAAGAACAATCCTACTCCCTGAGTGTACTGAACTCCATTGTCAATATAAAAGTTATCATTTGATCTGTTAAAGACTTTAAAACGGATCCTTTCTGTTATCTTGAATTCCACATCAAAAGCTCCTGTGATTGCATTATTCCCTGTATTAGCGCCTGTTGTCAACTGATTGCTGCCATAATCAAAGTTGCCATTGAGTATTACTCTATCATTTAGCACCTGAGTTGAAAGAGCTAAATATACATCCTGTGAATTAGGTATTGCAGTGGATCCAGGCCTGTAGGCGACATTGACATCAAAATTATTATTAATTTGAGAAAGCCAGTTACTAAGCTGATTTGAAAGCATTTCCGTAGTTGTGACACCGACCGTAGTTGTACCGATATCGGCAGTGCTTTGTGATGCTCCGGAATTAGGGTCAGCATAGAAGCTATTCATCACCAACAGGAAAAGAAACTGTCGACTCATCTCTTCATCGGTTTTGATCATACTTCTTAAATAGGCTCTGGTCTCATCATCAGCTGTCGGTAGGTTAATATCAAATCCGACAACAGGGTTAAAAAGATTACCCGTAAGATTTAAAAGACATTCGACCTGTATTCTTTCGTTCAGTTTTGCCTGGGGAAGCATTCCTGGCATGATTTCATTTAACGATGCTTTTGTTTTATAAACAGCCTTGAGATCAATATCAGCATCGTTGATATCACCCGTAAAAGATATTTTCCCGCCGTTCTGAACTGTAAATCTTTTATTTAAAATACCACCCAGAGTATAAAGATATTCACCATCTTCAATTATATAATCGCCATACATCTTGAATTCTCCCTTTCTGTTATAGCTAATATTGAGATTTCCCGTTCCGGTTCCTTTCATCTCATCCCCGGCTTTAGAATCAAATATTATCTTGACTTCTGCATCAGGAGTGATCTCCAGATCAAGATTAAGATCAATTGCAGTCTGCGACGGACTTGGCGATACAATTTTGACCGTAGAAACAGTATCTTTCTTGTCATGTTTTACATCCACAAAATTTATAAACGATTTATCTGTAACCGATAATCCTGTATTTAGCGGGATGAAAAATTTTGTGTTTTTCCCGGTCTTTGCAGAAATATTAAAAGACAATGCACTTTCATCACTTTTTATTGTGGTGACTCCCGATGCATAAGCGGTACCGTAAAACTGATCATTGTCTTTCGGTTTAGTATTAAGAACCATGAACTCATTTGTCTTTGGAATAGAAATTGTAAGATCGACAGCAAAGTCCTTAAAGTACTTATGGAATACTGTTCCGTTAATAGTTGCAAAATTTCCTTTGTCGTCCAGCGCTTTAATATTATTGAATTTTAATCCATCATTGTCAAATCTTATAGTATCGTTAATCCTGTATCTGGTTTGGAGGTAGTCAATCCTCATAGCGGCATTTTTTCCCATGAGTGCCCCTTTCAGAACGGGTTTAGCAAGGTTTCCGGTAAATTTTACAGTTCCTGATACAGAACCGGCAATACCAGAGGCAAATGTTTTGAGCAGCGGATTTAAAAAATCGATCGGTAAACTATCAGCTTTTATGGTCAGATCAGCATTTGATACAGCTGGGTCATAAAAACCTGTGATATTGAACATTTTCCTGCCTTTGAAGTCATTATAGGCATTTATATCGGCAACCTTTTTATTGTAATTCCATACGGACTTTATTCTTATATCACCAAAATTACTTCCAAGAAGTGCAAAGTCCCTGAGCCTGATATTACTTTCAAACATAAAATTTCTGTACACATCTGTAAAGCTGATCTTACCATTAAGTATTCCCCCAAGAGCAAGATGTATAATGTCTGGATCTTTTGGCAGATTTCTTTCATAAAGGAGATTAAGGGGAGCTATATTGATTCCGTTGAATTCAAGATGCATTGTATCAGATATATTCAAAGATGTTGCACCGTCTATAAGGATATAGTTATCATTATTTCTTATATTCAGCTTTTCAACTTTTACAGAGCTCGAATCTATCATAATAACAGTTGGATTGATCTTCCAGAGATTGTTGCGACTGAAGATTTCTGCCGGCAGGATTCCGATCTTAAGCATAGTATTTTTTTGTCCGGGCAACCTCTTCAGGAAAGCACCTTCCACTATAAAATTGCCTTTGTTGATAATTTCTTCTTTATTATCCCAATCAGCATAGAACCGGAAATGGTCAGGTATACTATTGAATTCCAGTGCCATATTGTTCAGCTCGGAAAAACCATATAGATTAACTGAAGAACATCTGATGCTTAACTTTGAAGTAGTATCAGATGAACTCCCTTCAACTGATAAATTGTTGAAAGTGTTGTTGTTGACTCTAAGCATCTTTGCCTGACCTGAAACGGAAATAATACTATCGGGGAAGAATGACCCCAGTACCTGGCTGTTCTCTGACAGAATCACATTTGTCAAAAGAAACTTATTAAGCTTGTCAGTATTTTTGAATTTGATATCGAAGACAAAATTATTGTCTTTTAGATTCACTGCCGTCTTTGGTTTTTCAAACTTTGAAGGCATTAAATCAGCAAGCTTACTTTTAATGATATTTCCAATACCTGCAAAGTTATATCTGCCACGGAGATTTGCATCAATAAAATCTGTACGGAGGCTGATTGTAGAAATATTACTATTGGTAATAGTTTTTATTGTGAAATCGTACATATCAAGGTTATTGCTATGTTTTCTGAAGGTCGAATTCAGCAACTTTATTTCACCATCAAGGTTATCGATACTGTTACCGTTGAAATTGGCTGTAAGTAACATTGTTATAGATGAAGATGTATCCGTTTTGTCGATATTCAGTTTATATAAATTTGACTTTAGCAGGTTTAGGGTAAAATCAAACTCAGGCAATTTGCGGTTAAAATCGAACATCCCAAGAAGGTCCAGGTGAATGTTTTCATCTTCTATTTTAATATTTCCATCCCATGCTTTATCTGTAAATAGTCCATTAAGTGAAATATTTCTGTACTTATAATTATTAATCTCAACACTGTCGATTTTCCCGGTCAGATTTACCGCGAATTTTTTAAAAGAAGCAACAGTACCATCAATATTTGCTTCCATGCTGAGATCTCCGAACAGAATCGGGTTATCAGTAATGCTTCCAAGATCGATATTCGAACCACGGATTATCCCTTTAACAATATAATTACCTGACCCTGAAGGTCTGAGATATAAATCAGTTGAAATTATTCCTATGTCGGTATTGATTTTTCCATATGTAACAAAGTCAGTGGTGAAACCTGTAAAACTTCCTGAGAAAGAGACAACTCCAAGCTTACGCAGAACTTCAGGTAATAAAATATATCCCTTACCTGGTACTTTGATCTGTTCAATATCTTTTGAAATGCTTCTCAGATCATTAACCTCAATGGATATAAAGGTTTTCTCAATGTCGGGTAGTCCCGAAAAATCAAAGTTGCAGTCCAGATAAGTCTCATTCTTGGAGGTGAGCTTAATGTTTCGTCCCTTGAGCTCTGATACAGTGCCGGTTACATCCCCCGACAACCATACAGATTCATTATAGTCTTTAAGGCAGGCGATAAAATATTTCAGATCATTAGAANNGAGTCAGCAAGAATTCCTATTCGATCTGCATTAATAATACTGCTGTCACAAAGCAGACTTACATCACTGAAAAGAAAATTCTGATTATGTATAAGGATATTGCTGCTCATCCTTTTCACGACAAAACCACTTGATTCCTTGAATCCCAGGTCGTATACGTCAAATGATGTTGAATTATTTCTGACATCAAGATTTTCAACGATTGCATTAATATCCCTCAGTCTGATATTATTTAAATCCAACGGTGTTTTTGAGGGGGGACTATATTTATTAATAAGTGAAAATCTGGCATCGCTTATTTCGATCTGGTTAATGTGGAAATATGAGTTTTTTATTGAGGTAGTATCTTTCGGTTTCTGGATCTTATTGAGGAACCAGGCAAGATTCATAAGGCCTGTAGAGTCAGTAACAAGACCTACCACCGGCTTCATGAAAACAACTTTCCCGAGCTTTAGCGAATGTTTTTTCCGGTCAAATTGCCGGATCCCGATTGTTGCATCTTGTACATATAGTAGAGTATCGTTGTGCTGATCTATTATTAATATATCTGTCAGCTCAAGCTTGTTGAAAAAAGAAAACTTTACATTCCCGATAGAAACTGTAGAGTTTGTTTCATCGGAAATATAACCTGTCACTTTTTTGACAATGAAGGTCTGCACAGCCGGCAAACGGACAATTAAAAAAAGTGCCGTTAGAGACAGTATTAATACTGCTACGATCCCTATAAAAATCTTATATGTTTTTTTAATACTTTTATGCATTTGAAATTAGAACCCTATCGGCTATCAAAATAACCTAAAATATACCGAAAATCAAAGAGTTGATGAGCGTAACAATACTGGCGATAGAAACATCGTGCGACGATACATCCGCTGCAGTTATAAGAGATGGGTATATTCTTTCAAATCTGATCGCCGGTCAGGAGATTCATCGCTCATATGGAGGTGTGGTGCCTGAACTGGCATCGAGGGCACATCAGGCCAATATTGTTCCGGTAATTGACCAGGCAATCAAAAAAGCAGGTATCGGAATTGATGAAATCTCTGCGGTTGCCTTCACCAGGGGCCCGGGACTACTGGGATCGCTGCTTGTCGGAACTTCATTTGCCAAAGGGTTTTCTGTTGCCCGGAAAATTCCACTTATAGAAGTCAATCATCTTCAGGCACATGTTCTGGCTCATTTTATTCTTGAAAAAGGAAAGGAAAATCAGGTTCCTTCTATGCCTTTTTTATGTCTGCTCGTATCCGGAGGTCATACACAACTTATTGTTGTCAAAAGTCATTTTGAAATGGAAGTTATTGGACATACCCTTGATGACGCAGCAGGTGAAGCGTTTGATAAATGCGGTAAGTTAATGGGTTTCCCTTATCCTTCCGGCCCGATAATAGATAAGCTTTCAACGGAGGGTGACCCGAATGCTTTTCGGTTTTCAAAACCTTTTGTAAAAGGTCTCGATTTCAGTTTCAGCGGATTAAAAACTAATTTTCTCTATTTTTTGAGAGATAAAATGAAAGAAAACCCGGAGTTTATTTCTGAAAATAAAGGTGATCTCTGTGCATCATTGCAGCATACAATTATCAGCATTCTGATAAGTAAACTCATTAAAGCTTCAGCACAAACAGGTATAACGGAGATCGGAATTGCCGGTGGTGTATCTGCTAATTCTGGACTTCGGAATTTAATAAAACATGAAGCTTTAAAAAGGAAATGGAAACTCTTTGTACCCCCTGTCAGTTATACAACGGACAATGCCGCAATGATAGGAATAACGGGATATTATAAGTATCTTAGAGGATATTTTTCGAGGCAGGATATATCGCCTCTTGCACGGTTTGAAGTATGAAAGGGGAAACAATAAAATCAGGGGATTTATCACTTCTTGTTGTAGGAGCCGGAGCTGTTGGTGGAATTACTGCAGCCCTATTAAAGAAGAAGGATTATAATGTGGAGATCGTCTGTAAAAATGACGATTATGCATCTTTGATCATGAATGTTGGTCTTGAAGTGAAAGGAGCTGCAGGAGATTTTAAAGTAAGGATGCCTGCATACTCTTCTGTAAATCAAATTAAAGAGAGGAAGGATCTGGTTCTTCTTGCAACAAAAGCAACCGACATGATTGAAGCTGCAAGAAGCATTCTTCCTATACTCAAAGAAAACGGATACGTTGTCTTTCTTCAGAACGGATTCTGTGAAGAAGATCTTGCATCCATAGTCGGAATCAATAGGGTAGTAAGATGTGTTGTGGGCTGGGGTGCGACAATGGAATTGCCAGGAAAATTATTCATGTCATCAAAAGGAGATTTTATTCTGGGATATCCAGATAGAATACCTGACGAATTTCTTGAATCGTTAGCTGAAATAATGTCAGCAGTTGTACCTGTAAGGACATCGGATAATATTATGGGACATCTCTATTCAAAACTCATTATTAATTCCTGCATTACCTCGCTAGGAGTTATAAGCGGTATGTTTCTCGGAAAAATGCTTTCGATAAAAAAAGCAAGAACAATATTTATTGAAATTATAAGAGAAGCTATTGATGTCACTGATGCTATGAAAATCAGAGTTGATGTATTCGGGGGAAAACTAAATTTTTATCGTTTCCTTGGTGGCAATGGACTACCAGGAAGGTTTAAAAGACATCTGCTTTTAATGATAATAGGTTTCAAATACAGAAAACTTAAATCTTCCAGCCTTCAGTCTCTTGCAAAGAGTAAACCGACTGAAATTGATTATCTTAATGGATATATTGTCAGAAAAGGACAAGCGCTGCGAGTACATGTTCCTGTTAATACTGCCGTTGTTAATATGGTACATGAAATTGAAAATGGGAGCAGAAAAATATCGGAAAATAATTTTAATGATCCGATATTTGACAGATTCAATTAAAGAGTATTACTTTATATTTTAAAAATATATATATTAGGATCAAATATTTTTGCATGCAGGAAACAAGGATATTACCGACAAAGAACTCTCCGGAGATTATCATGACTCCTGATGGTATTATTAAGATCAGGGGACGTTCGATTCATGAAAACGTGACAGATTTTTTTAAACCTGTCCACCATTGGATTGATGAATATATTAAAGTCCCGGCCGATATAACCTGCGTGGATATGAAACTTGAGTACTTCAATAGCGCAAGTGCTAAGGTTTTCATTCAGCTTCTTCAGAAACTGACTTATGTCAAACTGAAGAACAAGAAACTTATTTTTAACTGGTACTATGAAGAGGGGGATGAAGATATACTTGAACGGGGTGAATATTTTGCATCTGTTCTGGACGTCCCGTTCAATTTTATCAGGATCAAGTAATTCGTCTGCTCACGATGAATCAGTACTCAAGTATCTGATTTTTTTCTTTCACTCTTATTCCCATTCTTACTATTTTCATGATGGACAATATATATCGTAATGTATCAGAAAGACTATATACTCCGCATGGTCGAAATGTTGGCTGACATGCTAGCTATCATTCTCGGACTGATAAAGAAGGGTGAATATAAACTAGCATCCGTTCGCCTGGAACGGATTTATTACGATATGCTTAAACAGGATGCTTCATTTTTCCGGACAATTCCTGAAGAGCAACTCATATCAAAATTAATAGAAGAGCACAATTTCACAAATGGCCATCTGGAGATTCTCGCCTTGCTTTTGAATACGGAGGCCGAGCTCAAGCTGGCACAGAGAGATGTGAGCGTAAGTATTGAATACTCCCGTAAAGCTCTCCTGCTATTTGATTTCATAGACAAGGAATCAAAGACATACTCTGATGAGAGAATCAACAAAATAGCGTCAATCAAGGGAAGGATTGAGACATTACAAAGAACCTAACTCCTACTGCCTACTGCCAGTTTTACATTCTGGCCCTAAGCGAAAGTCGTCTGAGCGGTTTGTTTATTTTAATGGTTGTAAATACTACAGCAAGTGTCATAATACCTCCAAAAACTACCGAAGGGACAAGACCCATTAATTTAGCAGCAACACCCGATTCGAACGCACCTAGCTCGTTCGATGATCCTATAAATATGCCGTTTACTGATGCAACACGGCCGCGCATATCATCTGGTGTAAAGAGCTGGAGTACTGTAGCCCTGATAACGACGCTCACATTGTCGAAAGCGCCGCTGAGAATCAGCAACAGCCCTGATAATATGAAACTTTTAGAGAGTGCGAAACTAATCATACAAAGCCCGAAACCAATGACTGAAACAAAAAGTATTTTCCCTGTTTCTCTTTCCGGCGGCCGGAACATGAGGATGAATGCCATAAGAATAGCTCCTATTGCTGGACAGGCTCTAAGCAAACCAAGACCCTGAGGCCCGATATGCAATATATCAGACGCAAATACCGGAAGCATGGCTACTGCTCCGCCGAAGAGCACAGCGAACATATCGAGAGTAAAAGCGCCAAGCAGTTCCGGCGTTTTGAAGACAAAATCTATACCGCTCCGTATCCGGGTAAATACCCCTTCCGAAGTTTCAATTACTTCGTGTCTCCTGCTTTTTATAAACATAATTATAAAAACCGACAAAGTGTACAAACCCAGTACCAGTGAATAGGCGGGCACTATGCCCCAGAAACCATAGACCAGTCCTCCTATTGCAGGCCCAAGAACGGCTGCTACCTGCCAGTTAGCGCTGTTCCATGTAGCTGCATTTGCATATAGGTTTCTTGGCACAAGCTGGCCCAACAATGCAACCTGTGCAGGGCCGAGTATTCCGCGGGCAAAGCCTGTTAAAAAGATAGAGGCGAAGATCGGAATGATCCCGAATCGGCTGGAGAAATAAGCTGCATCTGAACTATATATCAAAAGGATAATCGAACCAAGGATAAGTAAGAATGTAGTATAAGTGACAATCTTTCGCCTATTGTACAGATCGATATAATGTCCGGCAAAAAGGGATATGCCAACCTGCGGAATGACCTCTGCAAGACCAATGAACCCGAGCCAGAGGACATTATGCGATAATTCATATACCTGCCATCCTACAATAACCGACTGCATAAGGGCGGCCATCGTCATTAAAATGCGATANNTTTTTTTCCCGGGTAAAAGTAACTAAATCCAGAATTGCCGCAATAATTATCGACACAGTTTTATATCATTACAACGCGAACCAGTAGGAGAATTTAATAAGGAATATGTTATGTGGAGTAATCTTAAAGAGATTCTTCATATCGTTCCTGTAAGCGAATGAACCATAAGAATCAGGCTTTTCCAAACCTAATTCATATTTCATCATGAAATCAACCCATTTATTCTTATCCTTAGTCAGATCATCAGCAATTATATCTTGAGGATGTTCATCATTTCCATATTGATTAGTTTCTTTTGTTTTGTCTAAAATTAAACACCTGCAAGGAATCTAACTATGTGTGATATAATTTTCAATCACTAAGTCCTGGAAGATCAGGATCTTTCTTCTTTGCTTTCCAAAATTTCAATTTACTTTTTATTTTTTCATATAAACTTTTTCCCAAGATAATCAAGCTTAGATAAAACAATATTTCACCAGCAATTATCAATCCTGTTATTATCTCTGTAATCTGAATTTTCGAAAAGCCAAACCATGGGACAATTAATATCAATAAAAACAGAAGGCATGAGATCAGTAATAATATATATCCGATTATTTTAACCATTTTTCATTATTTATCAATTCAGTACAACAAAGATTCAAATCAAAGGTTTACTATTCCTTGTGACAGGAATTCATAGCTATTTACATCCTGATTGTTACCATGGGAATAATAGAAGTTTCAGGCGCAATAACGATATAATGGTTCAACGATGGAATAGCATTATGACTTAACAGGAGAAGCAAAACCTGCCTGGAGAAGGAATTTATTTTATATTGAATATCGGGAAAGACTAATAAAACCAAGAATTATTTTCTGATTGCGGTCATTTCACTATTTAAAAAAAGAAGAGATTTTGGACTAAAGTCCATATATGTCTCATTATCACTTACCTCGGCATTAATGCCGGGGTAAGTCAAACACCAGAAACATTGGGCTTTAGCCCTAAATATTTCTTTATTATTTATGTCAGATACTCATTTATTTAATTAATTCTTCAACAAGCATTATTGAATCTGAAATACACATTTCACAAAGTGTCTCAAATATTTTGTTTTCCCTGGCATAACGTTGTCCTTCTTCTGTTTTAAGATCACATTTTATTAAAGATTTGCAATCAGTCGCACCGTGTGCTAATTTGAATTTTTCACTGAATTTTTGAATCATAGAATAGGTCACTTCTTTTTTGTCTTTATTATCAGAATATTTGTTTCCGTTATAAATACTGAGAACCATAAAGGATCCCGTCACTGCTCCACATGTTTCCTGAAGTCTGCCCATTCCTCCTCCAAATCCACAGGAAATGTTTACTGCCAGGTCATTATTAATGGTCAGATCATCTACAAAAGCAGTCAATACTGCCTGTGAACAGTTAAATCCTGATCTGAAAGAGCTCAGTGCTTTTTCTACTTTTGATTCCATCTATTTTGGTTTAGTAATTCTTGATTCATTTTTAATCTCTACCTGGAACCATTACTTGCCGATTACCTGGCTTTTGCTATCGCTCTCCACTTCTATATTGCGGTTGATCTTTTTGACATTCTTCCCTTTATTGAATTTATAGGAATACATAAATTGAATATAATACCCAATATCAATACCGGTAGTATTAGTAGAATTATAGGCAGGTGTCTCTGTTTCGGTCTTGCTGAATTTAATAGTTGTCGAAAAGGGCAGTAAATAAAATATGCCAAAACTATGGTCCTTTATCTGTTTTTGTACACCGAGACCATATATAGGAACGCTGTATGTTTTGCTTTGTGCATTCATGTTCACTCCGTTATAACTCAAGAAAACATATGCTGTTGATTTCTTATTCTTGTCAAATTGAACAAATGCATAACTCGTTATAGCGTAGGAGAAATAATTAACAGCAGGGATAACCACGGTTGGTCCCGTAAACTCATTATAATGTCCCTTATAAATCCGGGCATTTATATTTATATACCAAAGCATGGCATTTAAACCGCCGCCTGACTCATAACCGTTAAGCAGGTTATAAGGCTTTGTAATTGTAGTCAACGTGTTGTTAACAGGCGAAAGAACGACCTGATATTGCCTACCTACCTTATTGGAAAAATACTCCTGATAAATGTACGGTGAAAAGTAATTACTGCCGAAGTTCCACGTATATGTAAGCTGTAAACGATCACGGTAATCGGGTTTCAGATTGGGATTCCCCGTGATAATATTGTAATACTGGTCTATTTTATAATAGGGGTCCATATCATAAATTCCCGGACGGTTAATTCTGCGGTTATAAGTAAATTTCAGATTATGCGATGCCGAAAATTTATACTGAAGATTGACAGTGGGTAAAAAGCAGGCATATTCAGGCTGGGTAACCGAATCAGCTTTGATATGGCTGTCTTCGATCCTCAGCATAGCCTGAAATCCGACTTTTTTCATATTCATTGTAATTCCGCCATAAACCGAATTACGAAACTCACCATATTTAAAGGGATTGGGAGATGATTCCAGGTTATTGACAAGATAATCATAGCTCATTTGCTGGTAATATAACTGATACCCTGTTTCAATTTTCGCGGACATCCCAATCGGATGAACATAATCCAATTTAGTCGAGAAATAGTTCCTTTCATTTATATTCTCCTCTTGTCTTTGAAAAGAGCTGATAATCGAATTAGGATCATTATAAACATACCTGGTGTTTGAAAAATCATTTCCGTCATCTGATCTAAACCGGTAATAATTGGTCTCGGCCGTGAATTCCTGGATCGCCTTTTTAAACGTCTTTTTATAAAAGAGAGATGCTGAAGTTTCATTACTATGCAAGTATGTATTTGTCAGCGATGATATGGTATTCAGGGGATTGGTGCTTTTATAGAGGTCGGTATTACTCGATAAATCCACATTTTGACCAATCGGTTTGTAGCTGATATTAAAGCTCAGGTTGTTCTTATCGTTCATATAATAATCGAATCCGGTGTTAACNNTCATATAATAATCGAATCCGGTGTTTACGGATGATTGGGTGACTTTTATCCCGCCTTTTCCTGACATGCTGGTCGTGGAGTCGATCGCTGTAAAATCGCTGCCACCGGATGGAAAAATATTCAGTTTCTGTGAAACAGTTAATGCAGTCACATAAAAGGTTATTTTACCAAGCCCATAATCGAGACTTCCTGATGCAGAGGTAGTGGGCTTCTTAATAGGTTTGATATTAAAGGCCACATTACCGTTCATTCCAAACCTCGCTTCTTTCTTCAGAATGATATTTATTACTCCGTCGATATTGCCTTCATATTTTCCGGATGGATTGCTGATAACTTCAACGCTCTCAATATCAGACGGAAGAAGTTTTGCTAGAAAGTCCGGGTCGCGTTGTCTTCCGTCGACCTGGATAATAAAATTGGTGCTGCCATTCAACGTCACCTTATTCTGGAAGTCAACATTAACCTGAGGTATTTTCTTCAAGAGATCGTAACCGTTAGTTGATGATTTGGCAATTGCCTGGGGAATAGCATAAACAGTACGGTCCACCATTTCCTTCCCTTTTATGCGCTCAGCGGTCACCGTTACTTCATTTAAACTGGTGGTAACTTCGGCCAGGAATATAGTATCAACAGCAACTTCTCCCTGTCCTGCAACCACAGATACTTTTTTCCCGCTGGGCTTGTAACCCACGAAACTTACCTTCAAAAAATAGGTACCCGGTTTTACTTTTTCAAATAAGAAGCCCCCGTCTGTTAAAGTTATGACACCGGTAGTCATTGTTGAATCAGGCAACTGAACCAGCCCGACTGTGGCAAAGGATACTGGCGATTTATCTTTCTCCTGGCATACTTTTCCCCTGATGTTCTGAGCCTGCGTCGTAATCGAAGTTATCAGAAGCAAACTGAATATGAATTTTCTCATTTTATTTTGGTAACATTTTATGGTACTGCGATAACTTTCGATGTCCCGTTAATATCCAANNTCATAGGTTATTGTAGCTCCACCGGAAATAATAGGGGCCGCATTTTCCGCTGCTTTAATATCTGATTCGGCAGTTATATTCGCAGCATTACCATTTACTCTGTCCAGATGATATGTAGTTATTATATCCAGCGCCATTCCACCGGATTTCGTCGTCTCAGTTACATTCCAGTTATCACCTATGGATACCTGTTTGGCTGGTAAATATTTGGTAAAGGATTCGACCATAGTTTTTAAAGTGTTATCGCTGACCTGGTTTTTTATCTGCGTTTTTACAGCAGAAGCCATTGGTCCGGTCAGTGTCATAGAACTGGTGTCTTTCATAATTAAATCAGACAACATTTTTAAATTTACTATATCGAGCACTTTACCTGAAAAGTCCATTTTAATATAAAGCGCATTCTTACTCAGATGGTTCATGATGTACGAAATAATATCGGACGTTTCTGCCGATTTGATGTTTCCCTCGCTGACTGAACTCATGTTGATCGTTTTCCCCATAGAATTTGTATTGGTTATCATGGTATCAAGATGCACTTCAGTGATCATAAAGTCGGGGGTAACATCCATCATTTTCATCGAAAGGGCATGATTTGTTTTGGTTTCCACTGTCTGCTGATTCCCATTTATTGTTTGTATAATGGTCTGTTCCGAAGAAGAACTNNGACACATGATAATAAAATCTTTTTCATCAGGTTAGTTTTAAAGGTTTAATAAATCGCAAACAAAAGTAAAACATTGAAAGTGGTTAAGAAATCTTTTTTCGGTGAGTGGAAGAATTTCGCAGGTGAATCGCAGATTTGAATGGTTCGGTAATAGAAAGTTCATTAAAAATTGCTTTATACAACTAAAAGACGAAAGAATTGCAACAGTGTTGCACTGAATAGAATCACATTATTATTTTCTGTTTATTAATTCTATCGCTTTTTCAAGCAACTCATCTCACATAGTTTATAATAAGGAATAAATAGGGTAGGTTCAAAACCAAGTTTTTGTGCGAGCTTGCATGATCCTGCATTTTCAAGCCTGCATGACCAGACAGGTTCATAATTATTATTGAGGCAATAATCTATTAAGGCTGAACAAGCTTGTTCAGCCAATCCTTTCCCACGGTTAACCTCAACAGTTTCAATTCCCAATTCCAAATAAGTATCCAGTATGAACGCTGAAAAGGCAGTTGATGCAATATTCCCCTGATAGAAAAGGGTGAAACCGATTCCTGACTTCAGGAAATCCTCATTGTTGTTCCAGAAGTGTTTTGGGACGACACTACCGTTCATTTTTTCAAACATTTCCTTATCAGTCTGAAGGATTTTATAATCACTAGTTTTCTTTTCATTTTTAAGCTTCCTATATTTTTCTCTGTTGAATTTAAAGTTAACTCTGGTATTTACTTCAATCTTGCTTTTATCGTTCTTTACATTGTCTTTTGATTTTATAAGATTATGAGCTAACATAACCTCAATTTTACTGTCCCAGGTATCGGGAAAAACCTGCAACCATTCAGATTTTTCTCTTTTTTTTGGGATATTTAAAGCATATTCACAAAATGACGAGTTNNAGAAATGACCCGGGTTTTTTAGGGTCATCCACATAAACATATCCTTCAACATGTTTTTCTACGACAAATTGTGCGAATAAATTATTGAATGTCACTTTCCTTAGTGGTCCGATAACTTTATCATATTCCTTTTTATCTAACAATACCATAATTTGAGGCCCAATTTATTATCGTAAAGATGTTTGTAAGACAATTTTCTGGCATTATCCTATGAATTCTATCAATATATAGTTCAAAATAATAAGTTAAAATAGGTAAAGCCATGTTGATGTGCAAGTTATTTAGTAATAATCTAATTTGATCACTTATTTCGGATAGATGAATAGAATCCCTATTTACAATTTTTCATAGATTCCTGTTTGTAGATTAATTCAAATGGTTATTTTTGATACTTGATCATCAGGAATATCTGATGATTTATATTTTTTATTATTCTTTCATTTAAAAACCAAAAATTCAATTTTATGAACAAAATTTTCAAATTTGTTATACTCTTACTGCTTGTCAGTTCGCTGGCCAACAGCCAGGAAACGGGTTATATCTTTACAATGAAAAAAGAGCTGGCTTGTACTTCAGTTAAGAACCAGAGTGCATCCAGTACATGCTGGTGCTTTTCAGGAATTTCAATGTTCGAGTCAGAACTGCTACGCATGGGAAAGAAACCATACGATCTGTCGGAAATGTATATTGTAAGACATACTTANNCTTATGAGAAAAAAGCTGATATGTACGCAAGAATGCACGGTAGTTCTACATTTGCTGGAGGAGGGGAGTACGGCGATCTTCTTACTGGTACCCGAGAGATCGGACTTGTTCCGGATGCTGCTTATCCCGGACTGAACTACGGCGAAGTCAAACATAACCACAGCGAGATGGATGCTGTCCTCAAGGGATATATGGATGCAGTCATAAAGAGCAGGAAGCTGACAACGGCGTGGCTCGGTGGGCTC
>PMEC01000219.1 GCA_003155705.1 Bacteroidales bacterium | reverse complement strand
ATTTTGACATCGAGAATGAATGATTAGCAGGCTCTTTGGTAAGTAATGTCATACCTCCCTGATCAATGGAAGCTTTGTACTTCATGCTATAATAAGGATGCACGCCTTCTTCCCTGCCAAAAGCTTCGAAGTAGACATTCCTTCCAATGGTATCTATTCTTTCAACTCTTCCGGTGACAAAATAGCCATTAGTAATCTGATTTTTCAGATTACCTTTTCCATCATACAGATATAGCTGACCCCAGCCGGTTCTTTCCGACCACCAGATTATATCATTCCCCTCATTTAAAACAGAAAGGCGGGTATATTCATCATTAAAATAGGGCCAGGTCTGCTCGCTGAAAAGAACTGAAACAGCACCCGTCTCACTGTTAACAAGACATATATCAACATTTTTCAGAGGTCTGTCCTTCCGCATAACGATCAGCTTATCGGCAGCTTTTTGGGAAGTCCAGAAGACTTGTATTGTCTGATCTTTCCATTTTTTCAGATCAACATTTACACGAGCCTTTGTTGCAACATCAAAAACTAATAATTCCGGCTGTGGAACAAATTCCTCACCCGGCATAGAGTACCTGTACGTCTCCAGTTTTGGCCTGGGTTGAGCAAGTACATCTATAACAAAGAGATCTTTTACTTTTCTTTCATCCTCCCTTACAACATATAACTTCTTCGAGTTTTTAAACCATTCAACATCGGCTTTTGTCTTTTTGTTTTTAGTGGTATCTTCTGTATTGGCCGAAAAGCTGTAATATCTTTCACCATCAGTAGTAAGCTGAATCTCAATACTATCTTTGTCTTTTGCNNGTGCTTTTCTTTTCAAATTTGATATCCTTTATAGGTAAATCAAGCTCATTATAAGGGTGATGAGTAATCTTGCGCAGTTCTGAAGCCATATATCTGCTGTCGAACATGGGCTGCTTTGTCCTTAATCCGGCATTGACATAATAATAATTTTTGCCTGAAGATGTTTTGAAAGAGTACCAGAAAATATCAGATTCTTCAATCCAGTTTGCATTAACTGAAAGATCTCCGTATTTGGAAGTAAGATTATCTGCTCTGAATTTTTCAGCAGCCTTAAAATCAGCCTTTTGGGCTACAATAGTCAGAGAGCATGATATAAAGAGAAGTGGTAAAAACAATGATCTTTTCATTTCTAATTGTTTAGAGATTAAATTCTTTCTCAAATTAAGCAAAAATATTCCTGCTATACCATTGAAGAGATTTATGTTTATAAGCATCAGAATAAAAATATTACTCAGCACATATTAATTTGGAGAAAATAAAACCATATTTTTGCGACGCTCAACAGCTCAAACTAAAATTTCAGAAAAACCTGAGACCTGATGAAAAAAATTCTCCTGGCGACATTTACGATAATATTTTTCTATACTCAGCTCAGATCACAGAATATCGAAAATCCGGGTAAACCAATAGCAGAGATATTTACTGATTTTCATTATAGTATGAAACCGGATGTAAAGACCACGGGGTACAATATCAACAGGGCGTATGTTGGTTATACCTATATTGCTGATCAAAATTTTTCAGCAACCATAAAACTTAATTTAGGTAATCCTGATGATGTCTTGCCGGTGATTGAACCGAGACGATATGCATATTTCAGGGAAGCATCTATTTCCTATAAAAAAGATAAGCTCAGTCTGATAATGGGAATGACGACCACCATGCTATTTGATTTCCAGCAGAGATTCTGGGCCAAAAGATATGTAGCGAATACGTTTCAATCTTTAAACAATTACGGTCCTACTGCAGATATCGGATTTGTCGCTGATTATAAATTCAGTGATATTGCAGATGTTGACATTACCTTAATGAACGGAGAAGGATATTATAAAGTTCAACTCGATAATAATCTTAAACCTTCACTTGGGATTACCCTTTCACCAATAAAAGAGGTTGCTTTCAGGGCATATTGTGATATCTTGAAAATCCAGGGAATTTGGCAGAGAACATTTGTAGGCTTTGCAGGATTTAAAAATGATAAGGTGACAATTGGAGGTGAAATAAGTTGTAAGTCAAATCTTGATCTGGTAGGTGGTCATAATGCCTGGGGTTTTTCTGGGACCGGAGCTGTGAGCCTGACAAAGAAGGCAGAGTTTTTCACCCGTTATGATTATTCAACATCAGTAACTGTGCCCGGAGACGCGGCACAATGGAACTTATCAAAAGACGGGCAATTTCTTATCAATGGGATTCAGTACACATTTAATAAAATCGTGAAAGTTGCCCTTGACAATCAGGTGAACTTCCCGACTGATAAAACCAGGTCGATAACGGACCTGATTTATATCAATGCATTGTTTAAATTCTGAATAAGGAATTTTATTTATTTCCCGGTAAAATCTCTGCCAGCCCTGAGAGCTTTCAGATTCAGATTAATTACTTCCTCACCTTTAGGTTTAAAAAGGTTCCTGATCGCATTTTCCAGGTTATGATATGGTATCTCAATGAAAGGAGAAGCAGCTCCAAGGATCACCATATTACCTGATCTCAAAGAACCGATCCTCTTAGCTATAGAATCAGCGTCAATAATAATGTGATTTTTTATTTTCTTTATCTCCGACAATATCTCTTCAATCGGCGGATAATCGTCTATATTAATAAATGGACTTGAGTTAGTTACGAGCCAACCTGTATCTGAAAGCCATGGAAGATACCTTAATGATTCCATCGGTTCTACCGAAATAATAATATCAGCCCTGCCGTGAGGTATGAGGTCAGAAGCTATAGGTCTGTCCGACAATCGCAAATGAGACTGAACATCACCACCTCTCTGACTCATACCATGAACTTCCGATTGTTTGAGAAACAGATTGCATTCCACAGCTGCCAGTCCAATTGTGGCAGCAATTGATAAAATTCCCTGTCCCCCTACTCCTGACAAAATAATGTCGTTCTTCATTTCACTTTAAGATAACTCATTTGAAGCTCTTGATTTTTTTCTTTTGATTGCTGTCTGAATACATTCACGAGAAGCAATTATAACTGAAACACCATGATATTCAAACTCCTCCTTTATTATACGTACATTTTCTTCAAAATTCTTACGTATAGGAGTAATTAATCGTAAATGGTCTCTTGAAACGCCAATCCCAAGACATATATTTTCAATTCTGCCTGTTGCCTGTGATTTTTGTCCTCCTGTCATACCTGTGGTAGAATTATCACCGATGATTATTGTAACAGGAGAGTTCTTTACTACGGCGTCAAGCAGTCCTGTCATACCTGAATGAGTAAAAGTCGAATCCCCGATAACTGCCACTGCCGGGAACAGTCCTGCATCAGAAGCTCCTATTGCCATTGTAATGGAAGCACCCATATCAACACACGAATTAATTGTATCGTAAGGCGGAAGAGCAGCTAAAGTATAACATCCTATATCTGAAAAGACTCTGCCAGGAGAATAACTCTTCAAAGCTTCAATGATAGCACTAAACATATCAGAATGACCACAGCCTGCACAGAATGATGGAGGTCTCATTCTGACTATTTCAGGAACATCCCTGCCTGCTGATACACTAAGTCCAAGAGCTTTAGCTACAATAGCCGGGTTCAATTCTCCATCACGCGGAACCATCCCATCGAGCCTGCCATGAATTTTAATACCATTATCCAGAATACCCCGGAGCGATTCCTCAACAATCGGATATCCTTCTTCAAGAATAAGGACAGAACTACATTTGTCTGTGATTTCAGTAAAAACATCTTTATTGAATGGATATGCAGTGATTTTGAGAACCGGGAAATCTGGTTTACTATCGCTGAAATTCTCCATCAGGTAATTATATGCAATGCCACAGGTAATTACCCCCATTCGTCTGTCACTGCCATCAGTAAAACTATTGAATTTTGAGATACTAAGATCGTATTTAAGTGATTCATAAGTAGATAAAAGTGCTCTGTATCTTTTTCTGGCAATTGCCGGCAGAAGAACAAATTGAAGCTGATCGGCCGGAAGTTTCAGCTTTTTCTCAGGAATAGTTAGTTTTAATTCAACAGCAGCTCTGGAGTGTGCAAGCCGTGTTGTAATCCTGAATAGAACAGGGATTTTATATCTCTCAGAAAGTTCGAAGGCATCAAATATCATATCGTACGCCTCCTGCTGTGTGGCAGGCTCAAAAACCGGGACAAAAGCAAATTTTGCGTAAAACCTTGAATCCTGCTCATTCTGTGAAGAATGCATTGAGGGGTCATCTGCAGCTACGACAATAAGACCACCATTAACACCCGTGATTGCCGAGTTAATAAATCCATCGGCTGCAACATTAAGTCCTACATGCTTCATAGCGACCATGGCCCTTTTGCCGGCATAAGACATGCCAAGAGCGGCCTCCATTGCAGTCTTTTCATTGGATGACCATTCACGATGTATGTTTCTTTCTGTCGCTTCAGCAGAAGATTGAATATATTCCATTATTTCAGTTGACGGAGTACCGGGGTATGCGTACATCCCACTCAAACCTGCATCCATAGCAGCTCTGGCAACAGCCTCATCACCCAGTAATAATAATTTTTGTATATTATGGTTCATAAAATTTATTATGGCATGAATAATAATGATTATTTGGATAACATTTAAAACAAATCTAAAATTGTCTGAAAGTCAATTTATTTACCCAATTAAAGCAGGGAGTAAATTAAACTAAGCATGTGAAATGTATTAAAAATAAGTTAAAAGTTTTACCGTTACACGCAATATTACTTAATTTACAGACTCTTTTTATGATATTTGCGTTATCAATTATACACTTTGATTTTGAGCAGGCTTTTCTATATCATGATTTTATTGTTTCTACCTCTCCTGATAATCAACGGACAGGTTGCTGAAAAAGGGCAGATAGTTCAGGTAACAGGGATAATCAGTGATGAAGAGAGTAACCCTGTACCAGGGGTAAGTGTTATATCCCACAAGTTGAGAAAAGGAACAATTAGTGAGCTTACAGGGATTTATAATATAGTATCTATTCCGGGCGATACCATCTGGGTTAGCGCGCTGGGGTTCAAAAACACGACGTTCGTTATTCCAAAGGACATTGATTCTAAACAGCTCACAAAGGATGTAAAGCTCTTAAATGATACGATAGTAATTAAAGATGTTGTTATTCTACCCTGGAAAAATTATGAAGAGTTTAAGAGGGATATATTAGCCGATAGAGCCATCAAACCGGAAATTTTAAATATGTATGAGAACCTTGCTGCTATACAGCAGAGTATAGCAAATACGTACAACTATTCCGTTTCGCCGGAAGCCGGATACAGGATGGTAATGCAACAAACAGCCAATGCATTATATTCAAGGAATCAATCTCCTGTAAATAATCTACTTAACCCATTTGCCTGGGCAAAATTTTTCAACGATATAAAGCATGGATTATTCAAAAATGAGAAATTCAACAAAACGAAAAGTACCAAACCAAAGGTCGTGAAGAAGAAAGATACGACTGACAAGGTTGAATAATCACTTTCTCATAAGTACCGTGGATGATTCTGAAAGCAGAGTTTTTCCAGATATTTCAATATAGAAATTCGGGCAGCGTTAGAATATCGGGCAGTGTATGAGGAAAGTCGAAGGGAAAGTTACAGGTATACTTGTTGCAATAATAATTCATCTTATTGCGGGAATTGCATTTATGTTAATTCAGATCGGCTCACTTAATATAAAAGAGTATTCAAAAGAGTATCAGATAGCACTTGAAGATGTGCCGGTGCCTGAGAAAAAAGCTGCACCGGCTGAAGTTCAGGGGAGCTCGCTTGAAAAAATATTTCAGGGAGATCAGGATATCATGAATATAGCCAGGAATATTGCTAACCAGCCTGATGTGAAGATCAATGCCGAAGACTATATTGATAAAGTAAAAGAGGAGCTGATTCAGAGTGGTAAGCTGGGCAAGGATAATTATATAGATGAACAGAAAAAAGCTAAAGAGAATGTGCAGGAAGGAAACATAGCTATAGAAAAAAAAGAAGAAAAAATCAAGGAAAGTGTTGAGATAAAAGATTCACAGAAGATGGCTGCAAATTGGTCCGGTCCCACAAGGATCTATTATAATCTCCCGGGAAGGACTCATAATTATCTTCCTATTCCTATTTATAAATGTGAAGGATCAGGAAAAGCAGTGCTTACAATTGAGGTCAGCCCTAAAGGAATTGTTCTTAGTGCAAAAATTATAACAGCCGAAAGTACTACTTCCGATCCATGCCTGATTGAAGCTGCTGTCAATTCAGCTCTTATTTCAAAATTTAATCCGGATATAAACGCGCTGAAAATACAAACCGGGACACTCACATATCTATTTGTAGCTCAATAATATATGGGAATGGAAACTCTTTTTTAAAGGACTTCCATTCTTTCAGGCTTTCAGCTTATTAACAGAAAGCAATAAATTACTTCTTACCGCTTTTATCCGGGAAAGGAGGAATAGGAGGTACTTTCTTTCCCTGGGTTTTTAACAGATCGAGAGCGACCTCAATCGCTTTATTAAGCTGGTCATCCTGTCCCAGATATTCTTTATGAGGATCATTCTCAATTACAATATCCGGATCAACACCATGACCTTCAATGATAAACCCGCTTCCATCTGCTGCATATGGTGCATAAGCAGGTGTAATAATACTTCCTCCGTCAATACATGGAATTGTTCCGGAATATCCTACTACACCCCCCCATGTCCTTGTACCAATCAGGGGTCCTATTTTATTGTATTTAAATCTGTATGAAAACAGATCGCCGTCTGACGCGGAGTATTTATCACAAAGTGCCACCTTGGGTCCCAGGTGTGTACCACCAGGGTTGACATCTCCGATTGTGTATCCGGCAAACATTGTTGCATAGGTAATTGTTCTCATAAGACGTTCAATAATCTGTGGGGACACATTACCTCCTCCATTCCCGCGATCATCAATGATAAGTGCCTCTTTATTCAGCTGAGGATAATAATGTTCAATAAACTGATTTAAACCGGGGACTCCCATATCCGGGATATGAATATATCCAACCTTGCCATTTGTGGCTTCACTTACCTTTTTGGTATTATTCTGCACCCAGTTATAATAATAAAGGGCTGATTCTGATGCAATTGGTTTAACAACAACCTTATGGCTCCCATTCACTTCAGGTTTGGAGTTGATAGTGAGTTCAACAAGTTTGCCAGCCTGTCCGACAAGAAGTTCATAAATATCATTTACTTTATTAACGAATGTGCCATTAACTGTAATTATGAAATCGCCATTATTTACATCCACTCCTATCTCCCTGAGAGGTGACACCAGTTCCTGGTTCCAGTTAGCGCCGTCGAGGATTTTGTCTATCCTGGCAAAACCCGATGGATCCCTGCTAATTTCAGCACCCAGGAGCCCCGTTTGAATTCGATCCGGCATTGGTCTCTCACCATTTATTACATAAGAATGACCTATGCTCAACTCGCCCATCATCTCACCAAGAATGTATGTCAGGTCGTTCCTATGATTGACATAAGGAAGTAATTGGGCATATTTATCATGTATTTTCTTCCAGTCAACGCCGTGCATCCCGGGATCATAAAAGAAATCTCTCATTTGTCTCCAGGATTCATTAAAAATATTTGTCCACTCCTCTGCCAGATTTACTGAAACATGCATATTGTCAGTATTTATTGTCTCCTTAAGTTCAACTTTGCCAGATGGAATTGGTATTATCCCATACTTTCCGGCCTGCCTTACAAGCATTTTTTTACCACTTGGTACCAAAGTTAATGACAAACCCTGGCCAACCTCAACCTCTTTTTTATCCTTAAGATCAAAATACTTTGTTCCGGACGCCCCTCCTTTCTGTGAATTCATATTATAAAATATTTTGTCACCTGCAGGAATAAGATTGCCGTAATTAGCAGGTTGAACAGGAAGAGATACAACCCTTTCACGAATACCAGTCAGGTCTATTTTAATATTTTTCCCTAAACTATCAGGTTTTGATGCATCAGATACCTTTTTGCTATTATCTTTTGAAGCAGGTACAACAGGTTTATTCTCACTTAGCTTGACCTGGTCATCAGTAAGAGCAAATGGAGATGGAGTGTCCTTTGCAAGTACTACAAGATAGATTCGGCTCATATCAAGATAAGCATGGTTAAACTCTGTTTGACTGAAAGTAGGATTAAAGTCACGTTCGGATACAAAGAACAGATACTTTCCATCCTGACTGAAGACAGGATTGCCTGATTCATACCAGTTATCTGTCAGGTCTGTAACAGTCGAGGTTTCCAGGTTAAGAAGCCTTATTATGCTGAAGCCTTGCTCCGGTCTTACGAAAGCTATCCATTTGCTGTCCGGAGACCAACTTGCATCGTAAAATGGGCCCTTCTGAGACTTATCAGTTATCGTTATTTTCCTGGATTGAACATCGACATACCGCAGATCGTTCTTTTTGGTATAGTAAAGGATTTTTTTGCTGTCAGGCGACCAGTCAATGTCGAAAAGATAGGTATTCTGATCTTTTGTGATCTGGACCGGTAGTTCCGATTCGTCAGATTTTTGCATCCAGATTTCGAATTCACCGCTGGCATCAGAAATCCATGCAATGTACTTACCGTCGGGGGACCAGTTTGCATTACGTTCATGAACGCCTGAAGTATTTGTCATATTTCTGGTTATTCCTTCTTTTACAGGAACATTGAATATATCACCTCTGCCACTAATTGCTACTCGTTCACCATCAGTGGACGGACTTACCGAGGAAATATTTTTTGAAGCGTCCTTTATTACATTTTTGTTTGCTCCGTTATCATCTGCTATACTGATGCTTACTTTTTCAGATTTGCGGGTTTTTGAATCAAATTTGTAGATAAAGCCTCCATTTTCGAAAACAATAGCATCTTTACTTCTTGAAGGAAACTTAATATCATAATTGTCAAAATTGGTAACCTTTTCAGTCTTCTTACTTAAGGTATTATAAACAAACATATTCATTATCCGGTCCCTGTCTGAAAGGAAAAATATCTCATCTCCTATCCACATCGGAAAGATATCCTGATTGATGTTGTCCGTAATCTTTTCTACGTTTCCTGAAGCGAAATCATAAATCCTGATGTCATCAGCCATACCTCCGACATAGTACTTCCAGGTTCTGAATTCACGAAAAACCCAGTTGAATGCCAATTTTTTACCATCCGGAGAATAAGTGCAAAAGCCACTATTGGTCAAAGGAATTTCTTTTGACATTCCTCCTTCAACAGGAACCATAAACAACTGACCTGTAAAATCATTAAATGTATGCCTTCTTGACCTGTAAATGATGTTCTTTCCATCCGGTGTCCATTCCATTACTATATTATTGGGGCCCATCCTGTCTCCGACGTCATCCCTGACGAGTGTAGCAGTATATGTAAGTCTTTTTGGTGTTCCTCCCTGGCTTGGTATAAGAAAGACTTCTGTATTTCCATCATATTGACCCGTAAAGGCAATGTATTTGCCATCAGGCGAGAATTTCGGAAACACTTCGTAACCATTATGGGTTGTGAGTTTTCTTGCCAGACCTCCGTCAGATGATACGGAATAAAGATCTCCTGCATAACTGAAAACAATCTGATTACCATAAATTGCAGGAAATCTCAACAATCTGGCTTCCTGCTGACCCGATACGACAAAACATCCTGATGCCACCAAACAGGCAAACATAATTAATCTGAGTTTCATAATAGTAAAGAGTTAAATAAATAAGAAAATGGTTCTGTAAATTATTTTGAATAAAAACTAAATCAGAGAGAAAATGTTTAAAACAGAGTATTAATAGAATTACGTGGAAAAGGTTCAATGATTTCCGGGCGATTCCTGTCAGTATTTTTATTATTTATAAGTGCACTTATTGTATAAGCTTTCAGTATTTCAGAAGGACAAGGTTTAAGAAGTTCAAATGCTTCAGCTTTATTGATATCAAGATCGATCCATTGTTTTTCTGACTGTTTGTCTAGTATAACCGGCATCCTCTTCCCAGAGTTATGAATATCTGCCATCAATTCGTTTGCTGAGGTAGTGACTATTGAAAATGTCGAGAATAATTTACCAGTATTTGTTTCAACCCACTCATCCCATAATCCTGCAAGAGATAATATTTCATCATCGGTGTGATAAATATACCATGGTATTTTTTTTGTTCCGACATGTTGCCATTCAAAGAAACCTTTGACTGGAATTATACACCTTTTTGAACTGAATGACTTTGAAAATGATGGTTTACTTTCAATGGTTTCTGCCCTTGCATTAAATGTCTTGAGCCTTATTTCATTGGCACTTTCCTTAGTTTTAACCCAGGAAGGAATCAATCCCCATTTTAAAAGTTGGATCTTATCGGCTTTCCCTGAACAAATTGCAGGCATTTCAGGAAGACCAAAAGCATGATAATAATAGCTTGGATTATATTTTTCAGGATCGAGGAATGTAGCTCCATACCTGTTTTCAAGTTCCTCTTTTACCAGATTTACATTGACAGAGAAACACATAACTCATGATTCAATTACCGCCTAAATCGTCATTTAGAGGGACAGGCAACGAATAATTAAAAAGATCTCTGTCAGGCCATATTTTGACCTGTGATAAAGCCCTGGTCATCATATAGTTGATATCCGTTGAGATTTCAGGACCATTCCAGGCACTTGTATTAAGGAGTACCACCCAGGCAGTTCCGTCAGATTGCCGTTTCAACATGCCAGCAGTTCCAGGGAAAGTGCCTGTCCTCCACCATGTTCCGTCGAGAAATGTTGTTTTCCAGCCAACCGGAGCAAAACCATTATTTGTGTCAGTCATATAGGTTATACTTTCCCGGCTTAAAATATCTTTTCTGGAATCAAATCCATCAATTGCTAGCAGCAATTTCATTAGATCAGGAGCTGTAGCCAGCCAGGCTCCTGCACCGCCAAGTGCTTCAATATCATTTCCTCCATAACTTGCCGGAACCAGGTTTCCTGTTCCGTAGATTGAAGGTTTCAGAATGGCATCTCCTGGCTCATAATAGGTCACTTCATAAGGAGCTTTTTCATTTGGAAGATTCCTGGCGAGAGTCATATCATAGATCCCGATAGGTTCAAGAATATTTTTACGGCAGTAATCAAAATAAGACATACCCGAGACTTTCTCAATTACAAGGCCCAGGATAGCATAACCAAGATTTGAGTAGGCTTTTCCGGTACCTGGAGTGAAATGCAATCCTTTATTAAGTGCAAATCTGACAATTGTTTTAGTATCAACAGGAGAATTAACACCCATAGATTGAGCAACAACAAATGGAATAAACATCTGGTCACCCCACCTGGTTGACCAGCCACCTTCATGACTGAGAAGATGAGCAACAGTGATACCAAATACCCGTTTATCCCTGGGTTCACTAAAAAATGGATCATTAAGAATTCCATCAGGACCAAAAACCCTGGTGTTGACAGATAATTTACCTTCCTCCTGGAGTTTCATGATTGCAACAGCTGTGATGAGTTTTGATATACTTGCAATCCGGAACTTGTTAAATGGTTCGGTTTCAATATTGTTTGTCTTATCGGCCAGTCCAAATCCTTTAGAATAGACAAGTTGTCCGTTTTTTGCGACTGAAACAGAGGCTCCGGCAATCTCCCACCTTCGCATGAAAGTCTGGATAGTTCTTTCCATTCCTGAGAATTCGGGTCCACCAGACATTGAATTTACAAGCCTTACATTCTCCGGTATCAGATTGCTGGTAACTATATTATGTTCTTCGATGGCGCCCGGATCATAACTGACGAGGGCCATCGTAAGTGCTATAAGTAATATTTTCCGGTACTTGTTCAATTTTTACAATTAATAGGACAAAAATAAAAAGTATTCCTTCTCTGTTGTTAATAAACTGATAATTATTTCAAACTAAATTATTTATTATTGAACAAAGGGTAATAAAAAAATGCAGAATTAAAATGATTATTGTTTTTTTTGGAATGCTTATTGTGGTCTGAAATTGGCCTTTATTTGAAATAATAATATGACAGGTTTAATAATTGCATTAAATAAGAGATCAAAATTCTAACTTTGCCGGCATGTTTTCATACTGCAATATATATTGGAAATTTGTGCTACTAACAATTTTCTTTAGTATACCAGCCCGCCTGGGTTCTCAAATCGTGGTACTTGACACAACTATGGAGTTGGAGTATCCTCTTCAATTTAGTGTTCAGCAGGATCTGAATAATTATCTCATGCTGGCTGCCTCTGCAGGTCAGGTCCCGGCAATAAACTGGCTCATAAAACACGGAGCAGAAATTGACACTAAAACAGAAGAGAATGCAACCCCACTGGTATTAGCTGTTGCAAATAATAATACCGAGGCTGTAAAAGCCTTGCTTCAATATAAACCAGATGTAAATGTAATGACTTTATATTCTGAAACACCTCTTCTTGCAGCAGCTAAAAACGGGAATATTGATATGGCTGAAGCGTTGATCAGAGACAGCGCCAATATAAATTTAGCTGACAAGCATGGAGCAACGCCACTTCATTATGCTTCAATATTCGGATATTTTTATTTAACTGATATGCTCCTTTATTATCAGGCAGATAAAGAGCTGAAGAGTGAAGACGGCACAACTCCTCTTATGGCTGCAATATGGGCCGGTTTTGCAGATATATCAGATCTGCTGATCCAGAAGGGTGCAAATTGTGAAGAAAAAGATAAACAGGGCTTTACCCCTCTGATGATAGCTGCTCAGAATGGAGATACTGTAATTATGGATCTGCTACTTAAAAAGCAGGTCAATATGTACGAAATTAATAATTACAAATATGATGCCCTGGATATCCTTATCAAATCAAACTTTAGAGATGCAATTGAATATCTTTTCAGGAGCGGCTATAAATGGAGATCCAGCTTGCCCGATGCCTTGAACCCTTATTCTCTTGCTATTAAAAATGAAAGAAAAGGTATTATGCAGATCCTCGAGAAAAACAATATTCCTGAAAATCATAGCTTTGGATTTAATCAGGTGGCCTTTTCAGCATCAGTTAAATTTTGTTCGCATGATTATTTTACCGGATTTAACCTGGCTTTTAAAGAACCTCATATTAATGCCGGTTTGATTGCAGGGCTTGACTTCAAACCTGGATATACAAGGGTTCTCGATAAAACGGATGACAACCAGTACTATCAATATCAGGACAAAAGTTCAGTTGTCTACGGCGGAATTTTTAAAGACATCAGAATTACTGATCATCCTTTCGGAGGTAACTGGTTTTTTAATTCATCGTTGGCAGCTGCTTATGCTTTCGGAAACAAGCTCAAGGGAACAAATATATCTCCCGGGAATATCTTAAAAATTATACCATCGGCAGGTTTTAAATGGACAGTAGCAAATTTTTCCCTTTATGGCAGCATTGATTACATGAGGACAATGTTTTACAAGATCGGTCCGGTCTGGTTCAGACTTGGAGTCGCATATAATATGTTTTTGGAAAGCGATAAAGCTCGTCCGAAGAAAATCAAATGGTACTAAACATAGTTGAAAGAAGAACTAAAAATATGCTTCGGCCGTAAGCAATGAATAAAGTTATAAGAAATATTATATTCCCGTTCCTGGTCTTATTGTTTTCATGCGATAAACCAGGCTTATTTACTTCATGCAAGGATTGTTTAACACAAGAACCTGTTGATGCTATTATTGATGCGAAAATTGATCCTTTTACTGAAACCAATTATTACCCGGAGATAAATGTTTATGAGGGAAATATTGAAGACGGACTCTTAAGAAATACATACTCTGCAGATAGAAGTACAGTCTCTATTTCAGTACCGATCAATAAAAAGTACACAATAACCGCAACCTATTACCGTGAGGGTATTTGTTATATTGCCGTCGATTCCGCAACACCAAGAGTTAAGTCTGAGAGTGACAAATGCGATAAACCTTGTTACATTGTGTACGACAATAAAGTGGATCTCAGAATTAAGTATAAAGAATAATATTTTGATTCATCAGTATCGGATCTAAAAATATTCAAACCAAAAAAATTATTAATATCTTGCATTGGGAACAACAGCTAAAAAATTGGGCAGATATAAACCAAATAATTATTTTAAATTTCTCTATTACAGGTGTTTGCATTCTCTATCATCTCTGATTGAATTGACACATCCTTCAAAGATTAAAGATTATAAGCAGATTCCCATCATTATTAATAATTTCAACAGGCTGGATTCAATGAAAAAACTGATTGAGAGTCTGGAAAAAAGAGGATATACAAATATTTCTATAATTGATAATCTTTCAACATATCCGCCATTACTGGATTATTATAAAACATGCAGATATACTGTTTTCAGGCTTAACCGGAATATCGGAATGACTGCTCTCTGGAAAAGTGATATTTATAGAAAATTTCGAAATGATTTCTTCGTTTATACCGATTCAGATATAGTGCCAATAGAGGAATGTCCCGATGATTTTCTCCTTTTTTTCCTCAATACCCTAAAAAAATACAGGCTGGCACAGAAGGTAGGCTTCTCATTAAAAATAGATGATCTGCCTGATCACTATGCTATGAAAAAAGAAGTTATATTATGGGAAAAACAATTTTCTGAATATAAATGCGATGAATTTTTGTACCGTGCTCCAATCGATACTACCTTTGCACTATATCGTCCGCGCAGCCAAAGGAAACATGCCTTTTTCGATATCGAAATGTACAGAACTGCCTTTCCATATATGGCACGTCACCTGCCCTGGTATATAGATAGTGAAAACCCCGATGAAGAAAACCGGTACTATATCAATCAGACACTTATTAAAACCAGCTGGTCAAAAAAAGGGAAAAAGTTTCTGACAAATAAACAACTCTAATACAAGTGTTTACAGATAGCCTGGAACAGTATAAGTATAAATCTGACCCTATAAACAAAAGTTATACATTTCGAGAAGAGCTAATACTGATGACAGGATTCGTGAGATAAGAGATCTCATCATTTTTATAATAGACTCTTTCCAGATATAACCCACTGGGAGGAGCGGTAAGTTTTGCAGGGATATCAGATTTGGTTTTGAAGAAAGATAAAACATCTTCCGGAGATAGTTTGCCTCGACCGGCTTCTACAAGCACACCTGTCATCCTCCTCACTTGCTTCCAGAGAAAATGAGATCCAATGACATGAAAAAGCAGAATATCGCCAAATTCGTAAACTTTTGAATGTTTAATCTCAACTTTTGTCGATCCCGATTCTTGAGATTCATCTGTAAATGATCTATAATCCTTTAATCCGGGAAATTGTGACGCAACTTCAATCATGAGATTTATGTCCAGATTATCTTTAATCCACCAAACCCACTTTTTTCCAAAAGCTGTACGCCTTCTGCTGATCTGATAAATGTAGCTTCTTGCAACTGCATCATGCCTGGCATGAAAATCAGAGTTGACCTCTTCAACATTCAGAATACAAATATCTGATGGTAGTCTGTCATTAATTCCATATTTGATTCTAAGCGGAATCAAATCTGTATTTACATCAAGATGAGCCACCTGGGCAAGTGCATGTACCCCGCTATCTGTTCTTCCTGCACCCCAAATTTCGATTCTATCCTGGTTGAATAGTTCGCGGCAGGCATCAAGAATTTCTCCCTGAACAGACTTTGCGCCCTTTTGCATCTGCCATCCGGCATATTTCGTTCCCTCATATTCGAGAGTCAGTTTATATCTGGACATTGGTTGTTGTCTATTTGTCTGATTGTCTGATTGTCTTTTAACTTTATAGACTTTCAACTTAAATTTTCTCCTTTAAAAGTACCTGCCGTAGTTCTGCAGGTGTAATATTTTCCAACACTTTACCAGTATCAGCTATTGAAATATGTCCTGATTCTTCAGATATAACAACAACCAGAGAATCTGTGCTTTCCGTAATCCCAATCGCCGCCCTGTGTCGCATTCCGAAGTGATTCGGTACATTTATCTGATCTGTTATTGGTAGCGGACATCTGGCAGCAAGGATCAGTCCGTCTTCGATAAGAACTGCACCATCGTGAAGTGGGCTATTCTTGAAAAATATTGTCTCAAGAAGCTCTGCACTTATGACTGCCCTAAGTACCTCACCAGCTTCTGAATAAACGTCGAGTCTGCTTGTTCTGCCTATTACAATAAGACCACCTGTCTTTTTCAAAGCCATTGTTTCAGCAGCCCTGACAATCTCTTCTGCTTTCTTCGGACTTTCAACCTTCTCTTTTATTGAAGGGAAAAATCTGTCTAATGAGAACCAGCTTCGTTCAATATACCTGTTCCCGATAACAATCAGGAATCGTCTTATTTCCTGTTGAAAAACAATAATAAGTGCAATTACTCCAACGCCAATGAACTGACCCAGCAGAGCACCCATAAGTTCCATCTTAAAAGCTTTAACAATCAGCCAGATAACATAAATAATAAATATGGCGATGAAGATACTATATGCAGCCGTTCCTTTTATTAGCCTATACAACTGAAACAGTATTATTGCAACCAGTACAATATCAATAATATCAGGCAATGTAAGTTTGACCAACATCTTTTAAATCGCAATTAGCAGTAAAATGTAATCGAGCAACTCTTTCAATTCAATCTGTTATTAACCATACTTATCAGCTTTACAGTTTCAACAGCATCCTTAACATCATGGACTCTCAGAATATCGGCTCCGTTTAACAAAGCTACCGCATTCAACGCAGAAGTACCGTTTAATGATTCTCCAGGCTTAATGTCAAGAGTCTTCCAAATCATAGATTTTCTTGACAAACCCACCATTATTGGCAGACCAGCTATACTGAATTCTCCTAAACGTCTTAATATCTCAAAGTTATGCGAGATATTCTTCCCAAATCCAAAACCAGGATCAATTATGATGTCCTTTACACCGGCTGCCATCAAACTGACGGTCTTCTGTCCGAACCACATAAGAATTTCAGAAACAACATCCTCATATACAGGGTTATTCTGCATTGTTCTAGGATTTCCACGCATATGCATTATTATATAAGGAACATTAAGCTCTGATATAAGCTCAGACATTTCAGGATCTGCATCTCCTCCTGAAATGTCATTCACTATATGAGCACCACAATCACAGACAGCTTCCCTGGCTACTTCTGCCCTGAAAGTATCGACTGAAATAATTGCCTGAGGAAACTCCTTTGACACGCACCTGACTGCGTTCAATACTCTACGTTTTTCTTCCTCAACCGGAATATCGTCAGCACCCGGTCTCGATGAATATCCTCCTATATCAAGAAAATCCGCCCCCTCCTCCAGCATCCTCAGTGCGGCGACAATTATCTCCTTCTCATCGTTGTATCTGCTGCCTTTATAAAACGAGTCGGGAGTTATGTTCAGAATTCCCATAACCCGTGGCACCTCAAGATCAATGAGTTGACCTTTAATATTTATATATCTAGGTTTGCTTAACACCATTCTAATTAATGCCCGAATTTAGCATTTTTTGAATTATTATCTAAAAGATCAGCTATTGTTAGATCATGTTCTTTAATAATTACAGATACTCTTTCTACTTTGAACCTTCATTATTACATTTGTATCATAAGAAAAAACAAGGATGAAGCTGTTTGTTATTGAAGGTCTTGATGGTGCAGGTAAATCAACGCAGATAAAACTTTTAAAAGATTTTCTTCTGAAACAGGGATATATTTGTGAATATCTTCATTTTCCAAGAACTGACACACCATTTTTCGGAGAACTTATTGCAAGGTTTCTCCGGGGTGAATTCGGATCAATTAATGATGTTGATCCATATCTTGTTGCAATGCTTTATGCAGGTGACAGGAAGGATGCCACAGGACTTATCACATCCTGGCTGAAAAAGGGTAATATTGTAATCCTTGACAGGTACACATATTCCAATATTGCTTACCAGTGTGCCAAGCTTCCGGATAGTAAGAAACAGGAAGAGCTTATGAGCTGGATACTCAAACTGGAGTTCAAACATTTTGCTATACCTGAACCCGACCTGAATATCTTCCTCGATGTCCCTTTCTCTTTCACTGAAACGAACCTTTCCTCACACCGTCGTGGTGATGACAGAAATTATCTTAATGGTTCATATGATATACATGAGGGCAGTCTCAGTTTTCAGAAAAAAGTTAGAGACATGTATCTTCATATTGCCGAAAAAGATAAAAGACTGGCAGTTATCAGCTGCAGCACCAAAACAGGGGGAATGCTTTTTCCAGAAGTTATTTTTGGGAAGATAATCGATATAATCAGATCATTCGGTCTTTTATAATATGAAGATAATAAGGCTAATAAGCAGAATAATAATCGGATTCGTGTTCATCTTTTCGGGATTCGTTAAATCAATTGATCCGCTTGGTTCTGCATACAAATTTTCAGATTATTTTCAGGCATTCCATATCGGTTTTCTGAAGTTGCTAAGCCTCCCACTGGCTATCTTGTTATTTACGGCTGAGTTTATTTCTGGTTTTTCAGTACTGACAGGATTCAGACAAAAGACAGGTATTATCGGAGTATCTCTTTTAATATTATTTTTCACTCCTCTCACCTTGATTTTGGCTCTGACAAACCCTGTTTCAGATTGTGGCTGCTTTGGCGATGCCATTCATCTTACAAACTGGCAGACTTTTGGCAAGAATATCATCCTTTTAATTTTTATTTTAATACTTTATCTCGATCGAGAATCAGTAAAATCAAAATTCGGGGCACCGAGAGAATGGCTGATTACAATCATTGTGACTATTTTGTTTATAGCTTTCTCAGTTTACAATCTCACTTTTTTACCTGTTATTGATTTTCTTCCATATAAAACAGGAACAAACATTCCCGAAAAGATGAAAATCCCAAATGGCGCACCTGCAGATAAATATGTTTCAACATTTATCTACGAAAAGAGTGGAGTGCGTAAAGAGTTCACAATCAATAACTATCCGGCTAATGATTCTTCATGGAAATTTATTGAACAAAAATCGACGCTGGTGAAAAAAGGCTATGTTCCTTCAATCCACGATTTTAGCATCGTAAGTATGGATAACACAGATATTACTGATCATGTGCTGAACAACCCAGAATACACTGTCTTAATGATTTCAAAAAAGCTTAAAGAAGCGAATCCGGGGCATCTGAAGAAAGGTTTTGATCTGGGTTCGTGTTGCAGTACAACGGGTATTGACTTTTTTGTACTCACTGCCTCCGGAAACGATGAGGTTAAGAAATATCAAAATGGGTTGAAATTCTGCAATACAGATGAAACTACTTTAAAAACAATAATAAGATCAAATCCGGGTTTTGTTCTGATAAAAAATGGTACAATAATTGGCAAATGGTCCTGGGCAAACTTACCCGAATTATGTATATTGCTAAAAAAAACAGATAGATCAAATGAATCAATCAAAAACAATAATTAAATCATGAGGAAAAAAATTGTAGCCGGTAACTGGAAAATGAATATGAATATATCTGAAGGTCTGGCATTAGCCGGATCAATAAACAAATATTTTCTGGATAATCCTTCAAAAAGAGCTGAAGCAGTATTGTGTACACCTTTTATTCATCTAGCGGGAGTAGCTGAAACCTTAAAAAACAGTAAACTATCTCTTGGTGCCCAGAATTGTGCATCTGAGCCATCAGGTGCTTTTACAGGTGAAGTTTCGTGCGATATGATAAAAAGTACAGGTGCACAATATGTCATAATCGGTCACTCTGAAAGAAGAACATACTTCAATGAAGATGATAAGCTCTTGAATAAGAAGACTTTATTAGCATTAAAAAGCGGACTCACAGTCATTTTCTGCTGTGGTGAGGTATTGCCTGAAAGAGAACAAAATATATATTTTCAGGTGGTCAAAAAACAGCTTGAAGTCGGCCTCTTTAACTTACAACCTGAAGATTTCGCAAAAATAGTAATTGCGTATGAACCAGTATGGGCTATAGGTACAGGTCTGACAGCTTCTCCAGAACAGGCTCAGGAGATGCATAGTTATATCCGCAGTCTGATCAGAGAAAGATACGGTAAAGAAATTGCTGATCAGACAACTATTCTCTATGGTGGAAGCTGCAAACCTTCAAATGCCTCTGAAATTTTTGCAATGCCGGATGTCGATGGAGGACTTATTGGTGGCGCCTCACTAAAAAAGGATGATTTCTGTGCAATAGTAAATGCAGTCTGAAAAAAATTTCTTTTGAAATGGTTAAAAGGTTTTTCCTGATCATATTTCTTCTGAATTTTATGGGCATTGACTTGCTCTGCCAGGCAAAACAGGTCTTCAGCGGAGACCCGGTCAAATTCAATGATGAGCTCAAAATATTTATGGGTCCCAATCTGAACCCGGCTCAGACAGGAATTATGAATGCATTTTTAAGCAGGTGGGACAGCTCAGGATTCAGCAAGACAAATATGACCAGGATGATCGACCTGTCAAATCAGCTGGCGCAAAGAAATTTACGTCCCGTTCCTCATTTCATCGATTATCTGAAAACATTGGGTGATTTCAGCAATACTAAGAAATCACAAGATTTTTTTAATTGTTTTCTGACTACCATGGCTAAGATGGTCATTAAAAAGGAAATCAATAATGAAAATATAGACAGGTTCTTTAAAAATACCAGCTCACTGCTAACAGAAAATGTAATTTACAATTCGTCATCAGCTAAATGGAAGGTGAAAAATGAGAATTTCCGGTTTAGTTTTGATTCAGTTTTTAAGATAACACTGTCAAACGTAACTCTGACATGTTATTACCAGAAAGACAGTACTGAAATATACAAAGTCAATGGTGTATATTATCCTGAAGCTCTTTATTTCCAGGGTACTTCCGGTATGATAACCTGGGAAAAGTCAGGATTTAATAAAGAGGATGTATTTGCTGAATCCGATAATTACAGGATCAATATCACTACAAATAAGTTTACCATTGATTCTGCCAGGTTGACTCATAAGACCTATTTTAAAAAACCGGTCTATGGCGTACTTAACGACCAGGTTTATTCAACTGCAAACAAAGCGAAATCGATTTATCCGAAGTTCGAGACCTTCACAAAAAAATTCTTCATCGAAAATCTGTACAAAGGAGTAAACTATGAAGGAGGTCTCAAACTGGATGGCGCAACAGTGGAGGGAACCGGAGAGAATTTTAATCCTGCAAAAATTACTTTATACAGAAATGACACTCTTTATGTTAAGGTCAGTTCCAAAAACTTTCTGTTTAATAGTAATGGAATTAGCAGCCTTGAAACGTCTGCAACACTCTTTTTGGATAAAGATTCTATTTTTCATTCCAGTCTTAGTTTTTCTTATAACGCAGAAACAAGACAGGTAAACCTGTTCAGAGCAAATAACCCGGTAGCCAAAAGTCCTTATTTCGATTCATTTCATGGTCTCGATATGTACTTTGAATATTTGTCGTGGAATATGAATGATTCAAAAATAATTTTATCAAGGTCACGGGGTGCATCAATTGGTCAGGCTAAATTTGAATCCACATCATTCTATAACGAGAATTATTTTCAAAAACTTATGGGGATTGATGATTATAATCCTCTTTACCGGTTAAAAGAATTTGCAAAATATTTCTATTCGCGAACGTTTCCTGTAGCAGAGTTTGCAAAATGGCTCAAAATGCCTGAAGAATCTGTAACCGGTTTGTGTATCGACCTTGCAAATAAAGGATTTATTTTCTATGACAGGGCTAATGATGAGGTCACAATTAAGAAGAAAACGGACGATTTCATTGACGCCAGTGCCGGAAAAAAGGATTATGATGTCATCTCTATTCTGAGTGAAACGAGCGCTCCGAAAGATAATGCAATTCTTGACCTTAAAAATTACAGACTGACAGTTAACGGTGTCCGGGGAGTATTTCTTAGCGATTCTCAAAAGGTGGCGATATTTCCTTACAATGAGCAACTTATTATCGGGAAGAACAAATCGATATCTTTCGATGGTGTGGTGGAGGCTGGACTATTTACGATTTTTGGACATAATTTTACTTTCAGTTACGATACCTTTAAAATCAGGCTGCAAAAAATTGATTCAATCAGGATAGAAGTTGAGACAGATAAAAAAGATTTCTACGGCAATCCTATCCCGAGCAAAATTAACAGCATGATACAACTCACAACCGCTGAACTTTTCATTGACGACCCGAAAAATAAATCAGGATTACGGAGTCTTCAGCAGTATCCTATAATAAACGCTATAACCTATTCCTATATTTTTTATGATAAGATGCCCGGACTTGAAGGGATATATAAACCTGGTGATTTCTATTTTAAAGTTGATCCTTTCACTTATGAGAATATTGATCATTACAAGAATACTGATATGAGTCTTGCAGGTGAATTCCATGCCGGAAACATTATTAAAACAACCCGGCAATTTCTTTCAATTCAGGATGATAACTCCCTGGGATTCTCGTCTAATCTGTCGGAAGAAGGAGTAGGTATATATGGTGATAAGGGCAGGTTGTTCAACCACCTCTCACTCAGCAACAGGGGGCTGCTGGGTGCAGGGACATTAAAAAGATTGTCTTCCACGACCGAATCAGATGAATATAAATTTTTCCCTGATTCAATGATTACCCAGGCGAAAAGTTTTGAAATTGCAAAAGATATTGATGGAAAATTCCCTGACCTTAAAAGTTCAGAAGTCTCCGTAAAATGGATCCCGGATAAGGATAATTGGTTCGCAGAGAACTCCAAAAATAAAGACTTCAATATGTTCGGAAACAATACCATGCTTGATGGTAAACTTAATCTCACTCCTGCAAGACTAAAAGGCTCAGGCATAATCAATATGGTGGATTCCAGAATTACTTCTAAAAACTTCAACTTTGCCACTAATACAATACAGGCAGATACCTCCGACTATGATCTAAAATCGCTTCAAGGCGATAATTATGCTTTTATAGCCGAGAATGCAAATACATCGATAGACTTCAACCTGCAACAATCAAAATTCAGTCTCAATACCGATTCTTCAGTCGTCAAGTTCCCTGAACTCGAATATATATGTACAATGACAGACTTCACATATAATATGAAAGATAGGATACTGAGCATGGAACAACGCGGCAAATCTTCCTCAACGCTTATGCCGGCAGAACAGCTCCTTAAACTCGATTTTCATAAATTAGATAAACCCACATTCTTCTCAACAAACAGCCAGAGTGATACGATCAGGTTTACTTCCTGGAAGGGAAGTTATCACTTAAATGAAGGCTATCTCGAAGCTGAAAACATTAATTATCTGAAGGTTGCTGATGCACTCATTCAACCGGAAAACGGGAAGATCATAATTAATAAACGGGCTAAGATCAAGACATTACAGAATTCATTAATTGCCTTAAACAACAAACATATACTTCATTCGGCGAATATTGATGTAGAAAACAGTAAGAAATATGCCGGTAGTGCTATCTATAACTATGTCGATGAGAATAAAGAAATACAGCAAATCACATTCCCTGCTTTAGATGTATACAATGCTTCTACCAGCGCAAAAGGCTTCATCTCATCTACACAGAATTTTAGACTTAGCCCGGCATTTACTTTTTCTGGTGATGTCAATCTTTCAGCAAACGAAAGTCTTCTGTCTTTTACCGGAGCCGCCGGGATCATTCATAACTGCAATAAAATAAAAAGTTACAATATTAAATTCAAGTCGCAGATTGATCCTAAGGTTGTCATGATCCCTATCTCCGATCAGGTTAGAGATATAAATGACAATCAGGTTTTCTCCGGATCCTTTATCGATATAGATTCAACCCATATGTATCCCGCGTTCCTGTCAGCGAGGAAAACATGGAGTGATGTTCCTCTCGTGAGTGCAGATGGCTATCTGTATTTTGAGAAAGAAAAAGGACTTTATAAAATTGCAAGTAAGGAAAAGCTTGCTGATCAAACTCTTCCAGGAGGTCTGATATCTTTCGACAAAAACTTCTGCGTATTGTCGGGTGAAGGTAAGATGAGTTTTGGAGCCAAATACGATCTTTTAAAGATGGCAGCTGCCGGAAAAGTTATACACGATACCGATTCCGGTAAAATAAACATTGAAGCTATTATTGCTCTCGACTTTTATTTTTCAGCCCCTGCACTGAAAGTAATGAGCGATGAAATAAAAATGATACCCACACTCAAAGCTGTTAATCTGAACAGTGATCTCATAATCAAGGGAATGAAAGATCTGTTGGGAGATCAGGCAGCGACCCAGATAAAAGAGGAAATGGATCTATTCGGTTCATCTAAGAACCTGCCTAAAGAGTTCACCTATGAACTTCTTCTTAACGATGTAAAACTCTATTGGAATGAACCGACATCTTCATTCCGGTCAAAAGGGAAAATCGGCATAGGTTTTATAGGTCCCCAGCCAATAAATGTATATGTCGATGGTTATGTTGAGATACAACGCAGAAGGTCCGGTGACCTTCTTGATATTTATCTCAAGGCAGATGAATCGACATGGTACTATTTCTCATATTTCAGGGGCGTACTGATGACACAATCAGGTAATAACAATTATAATACAATCATTACTTCGACCAAACAAAGTGAAAGGAAACATCCTGATGCAACCATCAGAATACCATACACATATATGATCTCTGTTGAAAACAGGGTTCAAAGGTTTATTCAAAGGATGCAGTCAGACAAAGTCGAAGATCAGCCTGCAAACAGATAGCAATTCAGATTTTCGCTTTTCCACGTTCACCCATCTCAATCAGTTCCAGATCGTGAATTTTCTTGCCATCAATCTGAAACCTGATGACAGTCATGTATTTATGGAAACCTGTATAACCAGCTGCGCCGGGATTTATGTACAAAGAGCCGGCACGTTTATCAAACATTACTTTCGCAATGTGTGAATGTCCACATATAAAAATATCGGGATGGTTAAGGTAAATTTCAGCTCTTATTTTCGGAGAATAATTGCCCGGAGTGCCTCCATTATGGGTCATCCAGACATCCAACTCTTCGCATGTGAATCTCAGATCTTCTTTAAAAACACTTCTGATAATTGAATCATCAATATTTCCAAAGACTGCCCTGAAAGGCTTGAATGAAGCCAGTGCATCGGCTGTCTGGATATTCCCTATATCACCTGCGTGCCATATCTCATCGCAAGCTGCAAAGTGCTCAAATATTGAAGAATGTATCCATCCGTGTGTATCAGAAAGCAGCCCGATCTTCATACTTACTATTTTTATTCAGTTGTGTAGGTTTTTTATGCATCCTTTGTGACATCCTTTGAGTCCTTCGTGGTGAATTACTTTTTTGTCTTACCACAAAGGTCACGAAGTCAGACACAAAGGGACACAAAGTAAATTAATGGAATATTTGTTAAAGTTTCTCCTGTAATTCTAATAATTGCTTATCAAGATGCAATAAAGCAAATAAAGATTACAATTTCATTATTTTTGCATAAACTATTGAATATGCAAATCTTCTATGCTCCAGGCATTACCGGAAATATGTGGGTTCTGGATGAAAAGGAATCCAGACATTGTATCAGGGTTTTGAGAATGACTGAAGGAACACCTGTTAAGGTAATTGACGGCAAAGGCAATTTATATGAAGGGGTTATCAGCCTGGCTGACCAGAAAAAATGCGTGATAACAATTAACAATGTCATCAGGGAATTTGAAAAGCGTAACTATCAGCTCCATATTGCAATATCACCTTTGAAAAATCCGGAAAGGTTTGAGTGGTTTGTGGAAAAAAGTGTGGAAATAGGTATTGATGAGATTACACCTCTTATCTGTAAAAACACTGAAAAACAAAGAATTAAGCCAGACAGGATAAACAGCATTATCATATCTGCAATGAAACAATCACTCAAAGCCAGTATGACAATTCTGAATGAAGTTATCTCTTTTGAAGACTTTATTCAAAAAGGTTTTAAAGGGAAAAAACTTATCAGTCATTGCAAGTCAGACCTTGAACGAGTAAAAATTGATAATGACTATGCAAAGGGAGATGATGTAATAATTTTAATCGGACCTGAAGGCGATTTCAGTGATTATGAAATATCGAGGGCTCAGGCCGCCGGCTACAGACCTGTACATCTGGGGAAAAGTCGCCTGAGAACCGAAACGGCAGGCATTGCCGCCTGTTATTCAATTTATTTTTTAAACCAGTAAAGCGGATTTTATCTGGCAAGGCTGTCATATGCCTCTCCAATCTCCTTTTGAGGAACTTTAAATAACTCGGAGTACCTGCACCTCTGGCAGGAAACGAAAGTAAATCTCCTGTTGTGCAATTCGAACATTCTCGTCCAAAAACTTCCGATAGTCCAGATTTCACCAATCTCGTACTCTTTATTGCCACACTTCGGACAGGTATATTTCATTAATTCGTTCATGATTCCTCCATTTTTATGTTTTCTGACTTTAATTTCAATCTGCCTGATTTACGAAGAGCCTGATCAATAATATATTCGATCTGCCCGTTGGTGCTGCGAAATTCATCATCAGCCCATTTTTCGATTATTTTCAGCTTCTCAGAATCAAGCCGTAAAATAAATTGTTTCTTTTCACTCATTGCAGGAATTTTTATATGCAGGAATTAATAACCCGGGATCCATAATCAAGGTTAAAATACAATTTCTGCTTCATAATAAATGATATCATTTTAATATCATAAAGATATCATTTTGATATGATAAATACAAAAAAACACAGGAAATTTTTCCTGTGTTTCAAAAGTTTACTTATACTCACTAATAAGCTCAACCAATCGACTTATCAGCTCATTTTCCGGCTCGGGTTTATATTCCCCGAGAAACTGAATCACATCACTGTAAACTGAATTCAAACCCCAGGCATCTTCTAAAAGGTCTGTTTCCTTTACAACAATTTCGTGATATGCAACAAAAGGAGTAGAAATTAATACCATAGGCTTTGCGTTTTTCATTTCTGAGAAAACGGCATATGGGATCAATTATTGTATTATTATGTTCAGTTTATTGTCAGAGTAATCTGTTTTTCTTCCATTATCTTTCTCATGTTTATAAGAGCATACCTCATCCGTCCGAGGGCTGTATTGATGCTGACATTGGTAATTTCGGCTATCTCTTTAAAACTGAGACCCGCATAATGTCTGAGGATCACAACCTCTTTCTGATCGTCGGGAAGCCGCCCGATGAGGGTTCTGACATCTTTTTGAATCTGCCTTTTGATAAGAGTATCTTCGATGTTGGCATCAGAGAATTTTTTCGAATTGAAGATATCAGACTCATAATCGTCATTCGATGTTGTGTTCATCTGCTTGATCCGGCGAAAATGGTCAATTATCAGATTATGAGCAATCCGCATAACCCATGATAAAAATTTCCCGTTATCGTAATATTTTCCGGATTTGACCGATTGGATCACCTTCAGAAAAGTGTCCTGAAAGATATCTTCAACAAGCGCCTGATCGCGGATATAAAGACTTATATACGCAAACACCTTGTTCTTATGACGGCGGATTATCTCTTCAAAGCAAGACTGCTCTCCTCTTACGAATTGTTGTATCAATTCATAATCGGAACTTGTTTTATTCATGACTCTACTTGTTGGTTACTATGAGTAGAGAAATTCTATAGGCAGTCCTCCTTTATTTTGGTACTTCAATACAAAGAAAATAATTATTTTCAATATGATTGTATTACTTTTGAATTTTAACATTTCATTTCATTCCGTACAATTGATGAAAAAACAGGATTTGCATGGAAATATTGAGATCAGAGGGGCAAGGGTTCATAATCTGAAAAACATAAGTCTTAAAATTCCAAGGGACCGGCTTGTTGTCATTACCGGCGTCTCCGGTTCAGGAAAATCATCACTTGCCTTCGATACAATATATGCGGAAGGTCAACGCCGTTACGTCGAAAGTCTTTCTTCTTATGCCCGTCAGTTTCTTGGCAGAATGAACAAACCGGAGGTCGATTTCATAAATGGAATTCCACCTGCAATCGCGATCGAGCAGAAAGTAAACACGAGGAATCCGCGATCGACTGTCGGAACTTCAACTGAAATATATGATTACCTGAGACTTATGTTCGCAAGAATAGGGAAAACCTATTCACCGGTTTCTGGTAAAGAGGTTAAAAAACATAGTGTTGATGATGTAACTGCCTTTTTAACTACGCTTAAAACAGGGACAAAGGTGATAATTGGTTCTCCCGGAGAGGTTCCCGCAAATATTAAACCTGGAGAGTATTTTTCCTTTCTTTGCCAGCAGGGATTCAACAGGATTGAGACGGATGGAGTCCTTATAAGGATTGATGCAGATAGCTCCTTAATAAAAATCGAATCGGGAGATACAGTCAACATAGTGATTGACAGAATTGTAATTGACCATTCTGATGACAATAACAGCCGTGCAGCAGACTCAGTACAGACTGCATTTCAGACCGGTAAAGGGCACTGCCAGATTGTTGTATTATATGAAAATAAAGTCAGGAGAGAGAATTTTTCCAATAAGTTTGAAGAGGATGGAATTGATTTTATAGAACCATCCGAACATCTTTTCAGTTTTAATAATCCTATCGGAGCTTGTCCTGTTTGTGAAGGATACGGTAAAATACTTGGCATAGATTCTAACCTTGTAATTCCGGATCAGAACCTTTCAGTATATCAAGATGCAGTTGTCTGCTGGAAAGGAGAAACCATGAAGAAATGGAAGGAAAGGCTGATAAATAATGCTTCACAATTTGATTTTCCCATCCATAAACCCTATTTCCAGCTTACCGATGAACAGAAGAATTTACTCTGGAAAGGCAACAGGTATTTTTATGGTATAAATAAATTCTTCGAGCATCTTGAGGAAAAGAAATATAAGATACAATATCGTGTTCTCCTTAGCCGCTACAGAGGTAAAACAACCTGTCCTGAATGCAACGGAACACGGTTGCGAAGAGAAGCCGGCTGGGTAAAAATTGCCGGAATAACGATTCAGGAAATTGTATCCCTCCCGGTTGGAAAGTTATCCAATTATTTTGAAATGCTGGATCTTCCTGTTGTTGACAAAAAGGTGGCAGCTCGCTTAATTAAGGAGATATCTGTCAGGTTGAAATTTCTCGTTGATGTTGGTCTCCCATATCTCACTCTCGACAGGCTATCTTCAACGTTATCAGGAGGAGAATCTCAGAGAATTAATCTTGCAAATTCTCTTGGAAGTAATCTGGTTGGTTCAATGTACATTCTGGATGAACCAAGCATTGGACTTCATCCGCGTGATACAAACCTGTTAATCAAAGTATTAAAAGAACTCAGAGATTTGGGTAATACTGTAATGGTAGTTGAACATGAAGAGGAAATTATCAGGGAAGCAGATGTGATCATTGATATGGGACCTGAAGCCGGAAGACTGGGTGGTGAAGTAGTCTATCAGGGTGGGCTCGATCTTTCTGAATCAAATAAGTCGCTGACGGCGGGTTACCTTAGTGGAAGGTTATCCGTTGTTATACCAAAAACTAGAAGAAAATGGAACAGTTATATTGAGGTAAAAGGTGCAAGGGAGAATAACCTTAAAAGTATTAATGTAAAGTTTCCTCTTCATACAATAACAGCTATAACGGGAGTAAGCGGATCTGGTAAATCAAGCCTCGTAACCGAGATTCTTTACAAATCCTTAAGCAATAAAGTTAACGGGAACAGCTTTAAGACTGGTCAGTTTAAGGAAATAAACGGGGATATAAGCAGCCTCACAGGTATTGAACTTGTTGATCAGAATCCGATAGGGAAATCGAGCAGATCAAATCCCGTAACGTATCTCAAAGCCTATGATGAGATACGGAAATTATACGCAGATCAGCAGGCCTCAGTTCAGAATAATTACAAAGCATCGCATTTCTCATTCAATATTGATGGTGGCAGGTGCGAAGAATGCCAGGGAGAAGGTATAATTAGGGTTGAGATGCAATTTATGGCTGATGTTGAACTGACTTGTGAGAGTTGTAAAGGCATGAGATTCAGGAAGGATATCCTGGAGGTGAGATATCGTGGAAAGAATATTTATGACATGCTTGAAATGACTATTGATGAAGCACTTGATTTTTTTGACAGTCAACCGGGAAAGAATGAAAAGAGAATTGCAGATAAGCTGAGACCTTTATCTGATGTAGGGCTGGGGTACGTAAAAATGGGGCAATCGTCGAGTACACTTTCCGGAGGTGAAAGTCAAAGGGTTAAGCTTGCATATTTTCTCAGTCAGGAAAAAGGAATCGGACATATACTTTTCATTTTTGATGAACCAACCACAGGTTTGCATTTCCACGATATAAACAAGTTGCTCAAATCGCTGAATGCTCTTGTTGATCACGGTCATTCGGTATTGCTTATCGAGCATAACCAGGAAGTAATTAAATGCGCTGACTGGGTAATTGATCTGGGACCGGAAGGCGGTGAAGAAGGCGGTTATGTTATTTTTGAAGGCAAACCTGAAGACCTGGCATTAGAAAAATCTTCATATACTGGAAGTTATTTGGCAGGAAAGCTATTTAAGAACAAAAAAAAGCAGGGACATTGAAATTAACGTCCCTACCGGAATCCAAATAATCTTATTTCGTCTATTTCAATCTATTTCTTTAGCTTAAATCCAAACATAATAGCAACACAGCCGCTTGCAGGTGTATCTCCGGGTTTGTTGAACGGAGTGACCTTGACAACAAGTTTCAGCTGTTTACTGTTTTCAAGTTTAAAATCCCACGTCTGGGCATAGTTATTATCTTTATTTGAATAAATTACATTTTTATTTTCATCCAGAACTTTAAACTCGATATTAGGCAGCTTACCCTCACCGACAATGGCTAATCTGTATTCCATGTCGGAATAGAAGGTCTTGTAAAGTTCAGCCTCTTCTCCTTCAACCAGCACTGCAGCATGGTAGTTACCATCATGGGTATAAGGATTAAGCTTTGGAAGGCACTCACTTTTAGCAAATTGTTTGCACTGAGCATCAACATTTAAAGTAGCTATCGCTATAAATAATGTTAAGACGGAAATTATTCTAATTATTCTCATAATATTCTTTATTTAACGAATGAACCTCTTATTTCAGCAACAACTCCGGTAAGCTCTTTGAATATAGCTAAAGACATATCAGTTGTAACTTCAGATTTCAATATTGTAGTGTTTGTAGTTTTATCAATTTCTGTCTTTATTGGTTTTGTTTCTATTTTTATTTTGTCAAAAACAGTTTTAAGTTTGTCTATCTGGGTTATCAGGACTCCCACTGCAGGATTTTCTTTATTACTATTAAGAAGATTCTGAAGAACTTCNNGCAGGCTGATCATTATCAGCTAAATATGAGTTTGAATTAAGGAATGTTTCAGACACAATCTTCATTACAACTTCAGTATTGTTTATATTATCCGAAAGTTCGTCCTGAGTTGACTTGCTGATAGCATCAAGAATTCCAAGACCATCGGCCATCTTTTTGGCAGCAGCCATATAATCAATAATAAGTTGTGTCTCGTCATACAAGCTTGCAAAGCTGAGATCGCAGGTATATATACCAAGATTCAGAGCCTGACTTCTTTGCGTCGTATAGTTTTTTGCATTTTCTACCGGATTAAGAAATTTTCTATCAAACTTGGCGCCGGCTGATTTCATAAGCATTGCTGATTCAAGCGGGGAAGGAAGAGCATTGAAGATCTTTTGTGCCTGCTTAACATCCTGTATTGCCTGCGTGTTATCTTTCGGCTGAGCAACAACAGTTTGTTTCTTCTGAGTTTTTTCATTACCGCCAGATCCACATCCCGAAAGGAGAACCACACACAGTACAATAACTGCTAAAATCATTGTTCCAATTCTAAACTTTCTATTCATGATTAAATTATTTAAGTGTCAAACCTAATTCCCGACTAAATTAGTACATTATTTTTATTTTTCAAAAACCAGATGAGTAATTCAGTGTATTTCTAACTTTGTTCCAAATAAAAAATTAATGGTAGATTCAGCAAAAAAGATATCGGAGCTGCAGGGAAAATTAAATACTGGGAACATGAAAGTAGTTTCTGATGCAATTGTTTTACTCAGGAATGAAGAACCCTTCAGAGGAGCTATTGGTGTGCTTGCCAGCTTATTTGATACGACTAATGACATTTTAATAAAAGATCTTATTCGAAGTTTCCTGAACGACATAAAAGAACCAGGAGCCAGAGAAGAGGTAGTCACGGAAGCAAAGAAGGGTTTTAAACATGAAACCACTTCCATGCTTGTTTCCTCTTGCTGGCAGTCAGGTCTGGATTACTCGGAATTTGCAGCTGATTTCGCAAATATCTTTATAACAGGAGATTATATAACAGCTCTTGAATGTTTTACTGTGATTGAAGAATCAGCTGGAAGTATACAGATATCAAAAAAGTATGATATAATCTTATTCCTTGAAAAAAACAAACCGAAATCGTCTGGTGAGAAAGCTGCTCTGCTGCAGGCTCTGATAACGATACTAAGTTAATTTTGTAAGACGCTCTCCGAAAATCAGACTTCCAATCCTCACAATTGTACTTCCTTCCTCCACTGCTACAGAATAATCTCCGGACATTCCCATCGATATTTCCCTGAATTGATTTTCCTCCCGAAAATATTTTTCTTTCAGGGCAGAGTGACAACCTCTTAGAAATTTAAATTCTTCCCGAACCTGTTCCATATTATCTGTAAAAGTAGCCATTCCCATCACACCACAGAGATTAACATGGTTCATTCTTTTAAAATCAGGTGAATCAAGTAACTGGTAAACTTCCTTGAGGTTGAATCCAAATTTGGTTTCCTCCTTTGCTATGTGAAACTGGAGCAGGCAATTAATTATGCGTCCAGCCTTTTCAGCTTCATGATCAATCACTGAAAGAAGCCTGGCACTGTCAACCGATTCAATCATATTGATAAACGGAACGAGGAATCTCACTTTGTTACTCTGCAGATGACCTATCAGGTGCCATTCTATGTCTGAGGGCAGCTTATCATTTTTAGAAAGAAGCTCCTGAACCCTGTTTTCTCCAAATATCCTATGCCCGGTATTATAAGCGATCAAAATATCACTTACGGGTTTCGTTTTGGAAACAGCCACAATCCTGACAGAGAGTGGAATCCGCTGTTTTAATACACTGATATTTAACGCAATATCGATCACTGAAACAACTTATAAGAAAATGTCAAATGTTATGTACATAAAAGAATAACTCAGTGTACCTCTGTAACTGCAATGTAGTTCTCTGTGAAATAAAGAAATAATTACACAGAGCTACACAGAGGAATACAATATTAATCGAGCAGGTGGATAACCAGTCCACTGCGGAGTTTTGGTTCGAACCATGTGGTTTTTGGAGGCATAATATTTCCTGAATCAGCAATAGCTAAAAGCTGCTTCATTGAAACAGGGAAAAGTGCAAATGCAACTTTCATCTCACCACTGTCGACTCTTTTTTTAAGTTCACCAAGACCACGCAAACCGCCTACAAAATCAATTCTCTTTGACCTTCGAAGATCCTGGATATCAAGAACCGGAGCCAGAATCTGATTCGTTAAGATAGTGACGTCAAGAACTCCAATTGGATCATTATTGTTGTAAGTTCCCTCCTTTGCGATAAGGCTATACCATTTACCATCAAGGTACATTGAGAAATTGTGAAGCTCTTTCGGTTTGTAAATCCCTGTCCCTTTATCTTCAACTATAAAATTGTCATTCAGTTTATTAATAAATTCTCCTTCTGAAAGACCGTTAAGGTCCTTTACAGTTCTGTTATAGTCCATTATCCTCAGCTGGTCCTCCGGAAAATGAACAGCCAGAAAGAAGTTATATTCCTCTGTCCCGTTATGTCCAGGATTATTCTCACGTTTTTCCTTACCCACCAAAGCGGCAGCAGCAGTACGATGATGACCATCGGCAACATAGGTATATGGAACTTTTTCGACAAACAGTTTCTCAACAAGAGCATTAATCTTTTTACTATTAATAACCCAGAAATGATGTCCGAATCCATCTTCCGAAACGAAATCATATTCTGGCTTTTTTTTCTTAACAATCTTACTCACAATATTATCAATCTCCTTAACAGCAGGATATGTAAAAAATACCGGTTCTATATTTGCGTTATTGATTCTTACGTGAATCATTCTGTCCAGTTCTTTATCCGGTCTTGTCAACTCATGCTTTTTGATTATGCCGTTAAGGTAATCATCAACTGAAGCACAACCAACAATACCATATTGAGTTCGTCCTTCCATAGTCTGGGCATAAATATAAAAATGCGGCTCATCATCCTGCACCAGCCAGCCATTTTTTTGCCATTTTATGAAGTTTTCAAGAGATTTATTGTAAACTTCATCTGAATGAGAGTCAGTTCCTTCGGGAAGATCAATTTCAGATTTCGTAATATGAAGTAATGAACACTCTTTACCTTTTGCCATTAATATCGCTTCCTCAGAATTCATGACATCATAGGGCAGGCAAGCCAAATCTTTGGCTATAGCACACGGGGGTCTTAACCCTTTGAAAGGTTTTACAATGGCCATCAAATAATAGGACTACTTATTAACTTTGAATTTTACATTGCCGGTTTTGAAATAATCAATAATCTGCCTGGCAGCGGCTACACCAGCATTGATATTTGCCTCTTCAGTCTGTGCTCCCATCTTTTTGGCAGTGAAAATAAACCTTCCTTTGTATTTCTCATCGAAAACAGCTTTACAATCAGGTTCACAATCTGAAAGATACATAATATCAGTTCTTTCACCAAAGATCTTTAAAAGTCCATCTTCATCGATCAGCTCTTTTCTTGCAGCATTAACAAACACTGCATCCTGAGGCATTCTTTTCAGAAGATCATAACCAACAGATTTTTTTGTTTTATCGTTTGCCGGCAAATGCAGAGAAACATACTTGCACTTTGAATAAAGATCTTCAGGACTTTTGCAAACTTTAACACCTGAGTTCTTAATTACATCTTCATTTACAAATGGATCGAAAGCATAGATATTCATGCCGAAGCCTTTTGCTATTTCTGCAACATATTTGCCCACATTGCCAAAGGCATGTAGACCAATAGTTTTGCCTCTCAGCTCGAAGCCCGATTTTCCACTGAAACCGGAGCGTGCCTGATAAAGCATCATTTCAAATGCAAGCTCGGCGACTGCATTGGAGTTCTGACCCGGTGTGTTCATAACAACAACATTATGAGCAGTAGAAGCAGTAATATCAATATTATCAAAACCTGCTCCGGCTCTGACAACTATTTTCAGTTTTTTAGCTGCATCAAGTACTTCAGCAGTTATCAAGTCACTTCTGACTATTATTCCGTCTGCTTCTGATACGGCAGTTAATAATTCTTGTGTACTTCTGTAGTTTTCGAGTAGAACGAGAGTATGGCCCGCGGCTTCAGTTACTTCACGGATCTGCGAAATTGCTACAGGAGCAAATGGTTTTTCAGTCGCAACCAGGATTTTCATTGCTTAATGATTATTTACTTCTTAGCTTCAAACTCCTTCATAACATTAACCAAAGCCTCAACACTCTCCTTTGGCAAAGCATTATAAGTAGATGCACGGAATCCACCAACTGAGCGATGACCTTCAATCCCCAGCATTCCCTTTGATTTGGCAAAATCTGCGAATTCTTTTTCAAGTTCTTTGTACTGATCAGTCATTACAAAGCATATATTCATTATCGAACGGTCTTCAGGATCCGTTACAGTCGGAACGAATAATTTATTTCTGTCAATCTCATCATAAAGAATTTTTGCCTTTTCAATATTTTTTTTCTGCATTACCTTCACCCCTCCAAGGTCTTTTAGCCACCTTAGTGTTTGCTGAGCTGCAAATACCGCGAAAACCGGAGGTGTATTAAACATTGATTCTCCTTTAATATGTGTACGGTAATCAAGAATCGTCGGGATTGGTCTCTCAACTTTCCCAAGAACATCTTCTTTAATGATGATGAAAGTAACACCTGCCGGAGCAAGGTTTTTCTGTGCGCCACCATAAATAAGCGAATATTTTGAAACATCAATTGGACGACTGAAGATATCAGAGGACATGTCGGCAACCAGGGGAACTTTTACATCAGGATCTTTTTTCAGCTCCGTTCCGAAGATGGTGTTGTTAGTTGTAATATGAAAATAATCAGCATCTGAAGGAACAGAATAATTTTTAGGTATATAACTGAAATTCTTGTCTTTTGAGGAAGCCACTTCTACAGCCTCACCAAAAAACTTTGCCTCTTTGAATGCTTTACTGGCCCACTCACCCGTTACCAGATAAGCAGATTTTTTATTCATAAGATTCATTGGCACCATGCAGAACTGCATACTTGCACCACCGCCAAGAAAAATCACCTGGTATCCGGCAGGAATCTCAAGCAACTCCTTAAAAAGGGCAATTGTGTCATTCATGCAGGCAACAAATTCCTTGCTTCTATGGGAGATCTCAAGGATTGATAATCCACTTCCTGCAAAATCCCTTATACCTTCAATAGTTTTTTCCAACGTATATTGCGGAAGTATTGAAGGTCCGGCATAAAAGTTATGTTTCTTCATATCGAATAGTTGTTAATAAATTTATTTAAAGGACGTATGGCTTTTGCAAAAGTATAAATTAAAGGGAATTCTACTAATGATTTCTTAACTATCCTGCTCCTATCCTGACATATCTTTAAGAATGCCATTTTCTATAAAAGGAATACTTCCAGTAAGGTCAAATGTCATGCAATATTCAATACAATTATCAAGCCCTTTATCTCTAAGCCTGCTGCGCTGAGCAGCCTTTTCAATATATGACAGAGGGTTAAGACTTGCCATTTGCCATAGGTCAATAGCAGCATAAACTGAATCACAAATAGTGGTGAATAAAGAAGATTCAAGCAGTCTTTTAGCTATTGCACCTGCACAAATTGTATCTTCAAGATTAATTTTGTCTTTCCAGCCGGCACAGAATAAAATAACATTTCGATCCTGCATTGATAGCCATTCCGTAATCGCAGATATATTAATGAATGTCCCGATAATTGTCATGTATGATGATGATGCCATATCAATAATCCGGGTGCCATTAGTGGTACTATAGACAATAGTCTTTCCTTCAACTTTTTCGCGCGTAAAATTAAATGGAGAATTACCAAAATCAGCAAAATCAAGCACATAGCCATCACGCTCTGCTGCAACAAGATAGCCTTTTTTTTTGAATTCTTCTGCCTCATGAATTTCTGCAACCGGAATAATTTTCAAGGCGCCATTGGAAAAGGCAGTGCATATAGCTGAACTGGCCCTAAGCACGTCAATAACAACAACTATCGCATCTTTATTTTCATATTTGTTGAAGATGGCCGGTGAAAGACAGATTTCGAGGTTTTTTTTGCTCATATATGGAGATAAATACGAAATAAAACCAACATATGTTCTTCCATAGTTTCACCCCTTTTTATAGATAGGCAAATCAACTATCTGAGCCTTCAGATCTTTATTTCTTATCCTTATAAATATTTCTGTACCGGTTTTCCAGAATCCTTTCGACAGATATGCCATTCCTATTCCCTGTTTCATCATAGGGGACATCGTTCCTGATGTAACTTCTCCAATATTTCTTCCTGATGAATCCACCACCTCATAATGCTGACGCGGAATGCCTCTTTCGATCATCACAAATCCTTTCAGTCTCTTTTCAACCCCTTCATTTTTTTGTTTCAATAACAGAGCCTTGTCTATAAAATCTTTTTTATCTGTAAACTTGGTAATCCATCCTAACCCGGCCTCAATTGGAGAGGTCTCATCATTAATATCATTCCCATACAGGCAATAGCCCATTTCAAGCCTGAGAGTATCACGTGCACCAAGCCCTATTGGTCTGATTCCAAATTCTTTTCCGGCATCAAATACTGCTTTCCACAGTTTAGCGCCATCTTCATTCCTAACATATATTTCGCAGCCACCTGAACCAGTATATCCGGTGGTTGCAAAAAGAACATCTTTTATTCCAGCAAACTCAATTATTTTAAATGTATAATACTCCATATCAACGACCGATGTCTTTGTCAGCTTTTGCATAGCTTTCAATGCAAGCGGTCCCTGGATCGCAAGCTGGGCTGTTTTGTCCGATTCATTAACCAGTTCTTTCCCCTCTTTTATTCCGAATGCTGAAGCATGTTTGACACACCAGTTCCAGTCTTTTTCTATATTGGCTGCATTTACAACAAGAAGATATTCCTCTTCATCAAATTTATAAACAAGAAGGTCATCAACAATACCACCTTTCCCATTCGGAAAACAAGAGTATTGCACTTTCCCGTTAGCCAGAACTGATAAATCATTGGATGTGATATACTGAATAAATTTTGATGCATTCGGCCCGGTAACCCGGAATTCTCCCATATGTGATACATCAAACACACCAAGTTTCTCTCTTACGGTGATGTGCTCCTCAGTAATACCAAAATATTCAACAGGCATGTTATAACCAGCAAAAGGTACCATTTTAGCACCATGAGAAATATGAAATTGAGTAAAAGCAGTATTTTTCATAAGACTTAATTAAGTATTTTAACAGGAGCAAAAATAGAAATTTTGAAAAGACTATTTTTCAATCAAAATCATAAATAAATATGATTTATAACAGGCTTTCAGAGTCCTAAAATCTTAAATTCAACTCTTCTGTTCTTTGCTCTGCCGGCTGCCGTTGCATTGTCTGCAATTGGTTGATCAGAGCCAAAACCGTGGTACGTTAGTCTTCCGGTGTCAATGCCTTTCCTGATCAGATAATCTACTACTGCTTTTGCTCTGTCGGTTGAAAGTTTAGCGTTGACCACCGGGTTACCGGTATTATCTGTATGTCCTGATATTTCAATTCTCATTTGTGGGCTATCCAGCAATGCATTAACAAGTTTATCTAGTTCAACATATGAACTCGCTGTAAGGACAGCCTTACCCAGCTCAAATAAAATATTATTCAGTACAACTTTTTTCCCTACTTTAAATTTTACCAGAGGAACATCAAGAGTGTAAAACTCCTCTGTATAAGTATTTGGAATCGTAACCCGTCTCATATCAGAAAGGAACCCGGTAGCCCGAAGATTAACCATATAAGATTTTTTAGCCGGAAGTTTCACTCTGTATGATCCGTCGACATCCGAGCTGGCTGTTGTTGTAACAATCTGATCTGTTGATAGATCAAATATTTCCAATCTTGCTAATACAGGTTCTTTCGTTTCTGAATCTGTCACTCTGCCAATTAAATAAAGAACAAGTTCTTTGGGAGCCTCAGGCTGAACAGGTTTTTGTACCTCTTTGATAACCACAACTGTATCTCTGATAACAATTGTATCGCGTTTTACCGGAATAACCTTTGCCGGTTCTGGAATCACAGCCGGTTTGGGAGGAGGCAGATAGCGCCCCTTATAGATGTCGAGTCCACCATATCCGCCACTGCGATTTGAGACAAAAAAGAAGGTGCTGTCATTAACAGGCGATGGATTATAGAACAACTCATCCCATGGTGTATTTATCGGATACCCGGCATTAACTGCTTCATTCCAGGTACTTGTAGCGCTCCTGGTGCTGTAAAAGATATCAAATCCACCAATTGAATTATGCCCTTTCGAACTAAACCACAGAGTGTCTCCTCCTGCAGAAAACCTTACTGATTCTTCGTCGTAAGGTGTATTAATAGCCGGGCCCATATTAACAGGTTTGGACCATTTCCGATTATTAATCTTTTTAATAAGATATATGTCCTTGCCTCCCACCCCTTTTTTACCCCGATCGCTTACAAAAGCAATTTCATCACCTTTCCGGGAAATAGTAAATGAGGTTTCGGGATATTTAGTGTTTATATTGGGTTTCACGGGTTGTGGTGTCTTCCATTTCCCCCTTTTTAATTCCGAAACCTTAATATCACCATCTCCTTCATAACCTACATAAATATATAACTGATTTCCGGCATCATTAAGAAAAAGTGGCGTTTCACAGAATTTCGTCACAAGATTTTTATCAAACAGCATTGCTACACCCCAAGCTCCGTTAACATAATCAGCTGAAAAGATATTTTCGTCAAGCTTTGTATCGGGATAGTAATTGTCGGCGTTGGCTGTCAGTGCTCTTCTGGAGGCAAACAACATCTTATGTCTGTCTGAGGATAAAACAATAGAATAATCATCAGCCGTGGAATTAATATTACCGCCGATATTGTTTATTTCTACTCTTAATGTATCTTTTGTCACAATCGGTGCCGCATTACATTCTTCTATGCATCTCTTCGCAAGAATTGTGTTTTCTTTTGATTTTTTTCCCGGCGATGAGAGAAAACTATTAAATTTTTCAATTGCATCGGTGAATTTTCCACAGTACATTGAGGCCCTTCCAGCCATAAGTAAGATATCATCAGCAACATCTTTCTTCAATTCATATGCTTTTAATAAAAATGCAGAAGCTTCATCTTTTTTGTCAGAAAAAAGGCATGCTACCCCAATCTTATAATTTAAGGCGGCATTTACGGAGTTATAAACGTATGCCTGTTGATACTCACTTAGTGCATTGGAAAACCAGATACCTCCCTTTGAATAAAAAGAATCGCCGCGCTTCACATGCTTCCAGGCCTCATTCAAGCCAGGCTTATCTGTCTTTAGTTCTTTCCTTCGGACAGAGATATCCATCTGTGCATTTGCTGAAGCAGTAACCAGCAAAAGAAAAATATAGAATAAATGCTTATACTTCATAACCCCTGGTTTTTATCACTATAAAATTAACAATTATTTGACGTTTTCAAAAAAGACAGTAATTATCAGACTTATTCGAATATATAAACGAACGGTGCCAAAAAAATATTATTTTTGTTCTGAATTCTTTACACCGGTTAATACAAACCATAACAAACCTGATTATTATGAACTTTAAATTCATTAATACTGAATACCTTGATACAGTATCAGGTGGAGATAAGGAGATTCTTGCTGAATTTGCGGCTATTTTCCGTAGCCAGGTTTTTGAAATAGCAAGTGAAATGAGAACTCTTCATGAGAGTGATGATTTTCATTCGCTTGGTATGCTGGCTCATAAGGCAAAATCGTCTGTTGCGATTATGGGAATGAAAGACCTGGCAGATATGCTTAAAACATTTGAACTTGAAGGGAAAGATGGAAAAAATAAGGAGAGCTACAAATCGTATATTGAAAGATATGAAAGGGAGGCGATGCTGGCAGTAGTGGAGCTTGAAAACTATATAAATAATCTGTAATACTTTCGGTTAAATGGTCAATTTTGAGAAAAGAGACAATGTTGAAGTGGCAACATTCACAGTAAATAAGATAAATGCACTTATTGCAGACGACATCAGGAACCAGATCGTAAAAGTGTTTGAAAATGCCAATGCAAAGCTGATAATAGATCTTAAAGGAGTCGAATATATTGACAGTTCAGGGTTCGGATGCTTTCTTTCTTCATTTAAAGCCGCGAGAAATAATTATGGCATATTAAAATTTGCCAATGCTGAGCCATCTGTAAAAGCTCTTTTCGAGACACTCAAGCTTAATACAATTTTTGAATTGTACAGCGATACCGACACCTGTTTAAGATCGTTCAGATAAAGTTCTATTACTGTTCATTATTTCTGAACCTGATACCTTTCTTATCAACATCAATCATAATACTGCTATCCTTTGCAATCCTCCCTGAAATAATCTCCTTTGAGAGTTCATTTACGATTTCCCTTTGAATAAGCCGTTTTACTGGTCTTGCCCCAAGCTGAGGATCATAGCCATGCTCACTAAGCCAATCTATAGCTTTCTGCTGTACATCTATATGTATGTTTTGCAATCCAAGAAGTTTCTGAAGCGATTCAAGCTGTATTACAACTATTTCCTTTATCTGACTTTCTGTCAATGGTTTGAACAAAACTATCTCATCTATCCTGTTGAGGAATTCAGGTCGCATTGTTTTGCGAAGTAGATTAAAAACATCTGTTCTAAGAGACTCCTCTTCCTGTTTCGGCATAACATTATGCCATTTTTCCATTCTTTCTCTAATAAGGTCGGAACCCAGATTTGAAGTCATAATAATAATTACGTTTCTGAAATTCACAGTCCTTCCTTTGTTATCTGTCAGCCGCCCCTCGTCAAGGACCTGCAGAAGGAGATTAAAGACATCGGGGTGAGCTTTTTCTATTTCATCAAGCAGAATCACCGAGTATGGTTTATGTCTTACAGCTTCTGTCAACTGCCCGCCTTCATCATAACCTACGTAACCCGGAGGGGCGCCAATAAGTCTTGAAACAGAATGGCGTTCCTGGTATTCTGACATATCAATTCTTGTCATAAGATTCTCATTATTGAACAGGAATTCAGCCAGAGCTCTGGCCAGTTCGGTTTTTCCTACTCCAGTGGTTCCAAGGAAGATGAATGAACCTACAGGTCTTTTATCATCCTGCAATCCGGCTCTTGATCGACGTACTGCATCAGAAACTGCAGTGATGGCTTCATCCTGTCCTACAACTCTTTTGTGAAGTTCATTTTCGAGTTTCAATAATTTTTCCTTTTCGCTTTCCAGCATCCTGCTAACAGGTATTCCGGTCCATTTTGAAACTACCTCTGCAATATCTTCAGACCTGACCTCTTCTCTGACCAGAGATCCTTTAATCCTTTTCATCTCAATTTCGGACTTATCTATTGCAATCTCTTTTTCAAGTTCAGTTATTTTTCCGTACCTCAGCTCAGCAACGCGTCCGTAATCACCGCTCCTTTCTGCCTTTTCTGCTTCCAGTCTGAGAGATTCCACCAATTCCTTTTTCTCATGCAGTTTTTCAATCATCTTTTTCTCTGTCATCCATGCTGCCTTAAGTTCATTTCGTTTATCCGTAAGTGAAGACAACTCCAGTGAAAGCGTATTTTCTTTCTCCTTATCTCCATCCCTGCGAAGAGCTTCCTTTTCAATTTCGAAACGCGCAATAGTCCTTTCCAATTCATCAAGTTCTTCCGGAACAGAATTCATCTCAAGCCTGAGCCTGGATGCGGCCTCATCCATAAGATCAATGGCCTTATCGGGAAGGAATCTGTCGGTAATATATCTGTAAGAAAGATCAACAGCTGTGATTATTGCTTCATCTCTTATAATGACCTTATGATGAGCCTCATATCTTTCTCTCAGTCCTCTAAGGATACTAATAGAATCAGCTCTGTCAGGTTCATCCACCATTACCACCTGAAAGCGTCGTTCAAGAGCTTTATCCTTTTCAAAATACTTCTGATATTCATTAAGTGTAGTCGCCCCAATTGCACGAAGTTCGCCTCTTGCCAGGGCTGGCTTAAGTATATTTGCAGCATCCATTGCTCCTTCAGATTTTCCTGCTCCCACCAGAGTATGTATCTCATCTATAAATAATACCACCTCACCATTAGACGATATCACTTCCTTTATTACAGATTTCAATCTCTCCTCAAATTCACCTTTATATTTTGCACCGGCAATAAGAGCCCCCATGTCAAGCGAGTAAATTACCTTTGATTTTAGATCTTCAGGAACATCACCTCTTACAATACGGTGAGCAAGTCCTTCAGCAATTGCCGTTTTACCAACTCCCGGTTCTCCGATAAGGAGAGGATTGTTTTTGGTCCTTCTTGTCAGTATCTGAAGTATGCGCCTGATCTCATCATCCCTTCCGATTACCGGATCAAGTTTACCGGAAAGTGCTCTTTCATTCAGATTAATTGCGTATCTGCCCAAAGCATCATAAGTGTCATCAGATGTTTGTGAATCCACTTTCGCACCTTTTCTCAGATCACTTATGGCTGCTAACATATCCCTTTTAGTTACTCCTCTGTCTTTCATAAGAGTCGAAACTTGGTCATCAGTCTCGAGGATACCCAAAAGAATATGTTCCACAGAAACATACTTGTCCTTAAGTTTATTGGCCTGATCACTTGCTTTTCTGAGTGCCTCAGCAGCGCTGGAAGAAAGATATGATTCTGCTCCTGAAACTTTTGGGAAAGAATTTATTATCCTATCTATGACTTTGTAAAAGCTGTCAACATCTACACCCATTTTCCCAAATAGCATCTGGACAATACTTTCAGCCTCCTCCATGACACCACGAAGAAGATGTGCACATTCTATGGATTGTTGTCCATGGGACCCGGCTATCGTAAATGCCTTTTCGACAGACTCCTGGGCCTTAATTGTAAAGTTATTAAGATTCATTTTATGTATTTTATTACTGGTAATTCAAATAGCATGCCATATGTAACATACTGATTTTCAATTTTAATATGTCATAAAATTAAGTAATTATTGTGTCAAACTGACATATTTTTACCTTTTAAGGATTAACTATTATATTTGACCCATATTAACCTGCGATATGGAAAAAGTGTTATGGAAACCCGGAACTATGATCTATCCTCTTCCTGCCGTAATGGTGAGTTGCGGATCAGTACCAGCTGAATACAATATCCTGACGATTTCGTGGACAGGTACAATCTGTACTGATCCCGCAATGTGCTATATTTCTGTCAGACCATCCAGATTTTCCTACGGTATAATTAAAAAAAATGGTGAATACGTCATTAATCTTACAACAAAGTCACTTGCCTATGCTGCCGACTGGTGTGGTGTAAAATCAGGGGCTGTTCACGATAAGTTCAAAGAGATGAAGCTGACTCCCGGTCCTGCAACAAAAGTAAAGGCTCCTTTGATAATGGAGTCTCCGGTAAATATCGAATGCATCGTGAAAGAGATTAAGGAATTGGGAACACATCATATGTTTATTTCTGAAGTAGTAGCCGTCCATGCGGAGAAGGAACTCTTTGACAATAAAACAGGATTGTTCAGATTGGATTTAGCAATACCTCTGTGTTATTCACATGGAAAGTATTATGAAACAGGAAAATATCTCGGTAAATTTGGTTTCTCGGTTGAGAAAAAGAGGAAAAGCAGAAAAACAAAAACACAAAGAGATTGACATGACATTAGGAATATTTGGAGCAAATTATTAATTTCATCCGATAATATTTTTATTTACGAGATAATTTATCTTCCATTACTCTGATTTAAAAACGATCTCTGATGTTTTAAACAGAGGATGAAAATGTAAGACCTGTTCGAATTAATTAAATAGTTAACAATGAGTGAGAAGATCTTAAAAGCCCTGATGCAACTCTTTGCGATTATTGCAAGACCTCAAAGCAACGATAGCGACAGAAGAGGAGTTGTTGAAGCATTTCTAAATCGCCAGCTTAACCAGGAACTTGTTAAACAATACCTCGGATTCTTTGATGAATTTTACAATGAAGCCCAGGTAAAACAAAAGAAGAGCAGCCAGGACAGGCGTACAGCTGCAATTTCTGTCAGAGTATTGAGAATCTGCAATGACATTAATGATCAGCTCACGCAGGATCAGAAGATTATAGTTCTGGTACAGTTACTTGAATTTTGCAAATCTGAAGGTGCAGAAATCAGCCAGCTGGAACTCGAATTCATACAATCAGTATCGGAATCGTTTAATGTGGACCAGGCTGAACATAATCTGATCAAGAGTTTTATATTGAATCCATTTTCTTCAGTGCCAAAATCTCCTAATGTCCTGATTATTGATAATAAAGAGGAGCATGAAGACTCAGAAGTGAAACATCTTTATAATGAAGTTGTTAAAGGGAAGATATGGGTATTATTCATACATTCTGCAGGCATGTATTTTGTGAGATTTACTCAAACGGGTGAACTCTACATGAACGGACAGCTCCTGCAGGAAGATAAGGTATACCCGTTCAATCCCGGCTCATCGCTCAGGGACCCAAAATCTTCTCCCATATATTACAGTGATGTAATACAGCAATTCCTTCGAGAGGAGCTTCAGGCTTCCAGGGTTGTATATAAGGTGAATAACCTTGAGTACAGATTCCGCAGCGGCAAAATAGGTATTCACCCGATGAGCTTTGAAGAGGAATCGGGCAGGATGGTAGGGATCATGGGTGCCAGTGGCGCCGGTAAATCAACGTTGCTTAGTGTTCTCAATGGTATTAATCCACCCTTTTCGGGTGAGGTTGTTGTCAACGGGGTCAGCATCCATAGCGGAAGAGAAGA
>PMEC01000177.1:11879-20315 GCA_003155705.1 Bacteroidales bacterium | reverse complement strand
GGAACAGAACATCAGAGACTCAAAGGCAAGAATATTGCTCTGATCTTCGAAAAGGCCTCTACCAGAACAAGATGTGCCTTTGAAGTTGCAGCGCTTGATCAGGGTGCACATGTTACTTATCTCGGACCAAGTGGTTCTCAGATTGGTCAGAAAGAATCAATGAAAGATACAGCTCGTGTTCTTGGCAGAATGTATGACGGAATTGAATACAGGGGATATGGGCAGGATATTGTTGAGGAACTCGGAAAATACGCAGGTGTTCCAGTATGGAATGGACTTACCAATGAGTTTCACCCGACCCAGATTCTGGCTGATTTTATGACGATGCTGGAACATTCGGATAAACCTCTTAACAAAATCAGTTTCTGCTATCTGGGTGATGCCAGGAATAATATGGGTAATTCATTAATGGTTGGCGCATCAAAAATGGGGATGGACTTTAGGGCCGCAGCTCCGGAAGCCTGTCAGCCTTCAATGGAACTTGTCGCAAAGTGCCGTGAAATTGCAAAACAAACCGGAGGTAAGATTGGTATAACTGAAAATGTAGATGAAGCAGTAAAAGATGTTGATTTTCTTTATACAGATGTCTGGGTTTCAATGGGTGAACCCGATTCAGTATGGGAAGAACGGATAAAGCTGCTTAGACCATATCAGATTAATATGGATGTGGTTAGAAAAACCGGCAATCCCAAAGTAAAGATTCTTCATTGTCTGCCGGCTTTTCATAACAGGGAAACAAAAGTGGGTGAGGATATCTTCGGAAAGTTCGGATTAAATGGTATGGAAATCACCGAAGACGTTTTTGAATCAGAAAGATCAATTGTATTTGATGAGGCTGAAAATAGATTACATACCATTAAGGCTGTGATGGTTGCCACTCTCGGAGAATAGATAAGATAAAAGATAAAAGTAAAAAGATAAAAGTATTAGAGTACACGGGACAAACCTTTTCTCTTGTGACTTTTGTCTTTTGTCTTAATTAATTAAGGCTTTTACAAAATAGAAGGTTATAATAAGTGATGTGGCAAGTTTTAATCCGATGCCGGTAAGAAAACCAATAAGGCTTCCGAAACCTGCATTGAAAGCATATTTTACGTCATCTTTAAATATCATCTCTCCGACAAAAGCTCCGATAAGTGGCCCGACAATGATACCTACGGGACCAAGAAACAAACCGATTATCAATCCTATAGTAGCACCTCTTGTTCCATATTTTGATCCGCCAAACTTCTTTTTCCCCCATACCGGGACGAGGTAATCAAGTATTGTAACAACAATTGCAATAATTGCAAAAATTATTAATGTTGTGGATGTAAACTGTCCGAATTTTGAGATATGAAGCAATAATAATCCAATAAAACTCAGAGGAGGGCCCGGTAAAACAGGAACCAGACATCCTATAATACCAAGGATAATCGCAATAATTCCCAGGGCAAGAAGCGCATAATCAGCCATTTCATAACCTACTTTTTCCCGAGATCGTCAAAATCCACATTTGTAAATTCCCTGGTGGTAAATTCAGTTTTTTCAGGTATNNTCTTTACCTAATCTCTTCTTACTTTCTGTAATAGTAAGATAATAATCGTCCCTCCTTGTAGCTTTTACATCAAAGAAATAGGTTCTTTTTCCTGCGCGTACTACTTTTGTAAAAATCTCCTCTTTCCCGGTTTTTTCTTCCTTCACAGCTACAACTTCTTTCATGCCGGCTTCATCTTCCATATCTGCTTCAATTTACGTTAGATACTGTTTGTATGGTCAAATATAATAATTATTTTATCAATTCAAAACATGATGAATATTTTGTCTTTATATTTTGCATTGTTGTTTGACAGAAAGGGAAAAAGAGTATTTTTGCAGCGTTAAAAACTGAGGTTCTTTATAATGATAAGCCGAAGATTACTTCGTATCAAAGCATTAATGGTTTTGTATGCATTCAATCGCAGGGAAGATGATGACCTCGCTCATGCAGAAACAGAACTTCTTTTCAGCATTGGCAAAACTTACGATCTGTATCATTATCTTCTTCTGCTGATCCTGGAGATTGCTGATATTTCTTCCGACAGGATAGATATGGCACTTCAGAAGAATATCCCATCTATTGATGACCTTAACCCAAATCGGCGGTTTATAGAGAATGCAATAGTAAAGCAACTTAGGAATAATAAGGATCTTCAAAAATATCTTGCTGAAAATAAACTCTCATGGGCAAATAATCCAGATATCCCCAGGTCTTTGTACACCAGGATGATAACATGGGAACCTTTTTTTGAATACATGAGATCTGAAGAGAAAACATATAGTTCAGATAAAAAGATTGTTATCAGGCTTGTCACCGAGCTTTTTGCCCATTCAGAAGATCTTCTGGCTAGCTTTGAAGAACAGAGTATTTATTGGAATGATGATATGGACTATGTCTCGGTAATGGTGGAAAAAACACTAAAAAAATTCAAAGCCGGTGTTGAGGAAAAAAATTTACTCATGCCTCTGTTCAAGAACGAAGAAGACAGGGATTATGTGAAAATTCTATTCCGGAAAACAGTTTTGCGCAGAGAAGAGTCTTCAGAACTCATTAACAGGAATACTACAAACTGGGAGGTTGAACGTATAGCCTTGATGGATATTCTGGTTATGCAACTGGCAATAACTGAAATAGTCGAATTCCCGGAAATACCTGTCAAAGTGACGCTTAATGAGTATATCGAGATATCAAAGTACTACTGCACTTCAAAAAGCAGTACCTTTGTCAATGGAATTCTGGATAAAGTTGTGCGTGAAATGAGAGATAACGGAATGTTTAAAAAAGCAGGCAGAGGGCTTGTTGGGGATTCAGTTGGTGATAAATAGAAAGATTTAATTTGGACAGTTATATGAAAGGAGTATTTGGATTTTTTTTCATTTTGTCAGTAACAATGACTGCCATCTTTGGAAATGCATGCCAGAACAGGAGCATATCAAATGTAGGAAAATCATCTGCTTTGACGGTTTCAACTGACACTGCAATTATTTCTTTCAGGGAATATGAACACGATTTTGGTAAGATAACTGAAGGTGAAAAAGTTGCCAGTACTTTTACTTTTGAAAATAAGGGAAAAGGGGCACTTGTGATTTCCTCAGTTACAAGCAGTTGTGGATGTACTATACCAAAATATGATACAAAACCAATCGCTCCGGGGAGTAATGGAAGTATTGAGGTAGTATTTGATTCATCCGGGAAGAATGGAAGGCAGACTAAAACTATCACAGTCAGGTCTAATGCGTCTAAACCAATTGTATTATTGAAAATATCTGGAGAAGTTATAACTAGTACTAATAATTAAATATTTGTAAAATGGGCAATTCTGTTTATTTGTTTTTAATGGGACAACCTGCTGGCGGTCCGGGGCAAAGTAATCCTCTTATTACATTTCTGCCGTTGATACTCGTTTTTGTAGTTTTTTATTTCTTTATGATAAGGCCGCAAATGAAGAAGCAAAAAGACATGAATAATTACAGAAACTCTTTGCAGAAGGGAGATAAAGTTGTGACGACGGGAGGAATTTATGGCAAAGTGGCTGAAGTCAAGGATAACTACGTAATGTTAGAGGTCGGAGGTGATCTTAAACTGAAGGTCGATAAAAGTGCCTTAATTAAGGACCCGTCTGATATCGAACAGAAGTAGTTTCTGTCAAATACCCTCCGTGGAAGGGAATAATGGCATATGGTCAAAAAAACTTTCGAAAAGGGAAGTTAGTCTGCTCAACAAGAATGTTGTAATTTTTGCTTTCTTCCTTTTTCTTGCTTTCATTTTCTGGTACCTGAATTCGTTGGGAAAAGAGATAAAAAGTGAGTTCAAATACACGGTCAATTTCATAAATTCACCCAAAGGGCGGGTACTCTCCGGAGACTTTCAGTCAAAACTCACGCTCGAACTTAAAGGACAAGGTTATTCACTGCTCAGACAAAAAATATCCGGAACCCGGACTCCTCTAGTTGTAGATCTTTCAAAAGTGATATTCAAAAGAATACCAGATTCAAAATCCATAAGTTATTACATTCTCTCTGCAGGGCTTATCTCAAATTTTAAAAAACAGATGGGTAACGGATTGGAAGTACTTTCTGTTAAACCTGATACTATTTTCATGATGTTCAATGTCATGGAGAAGGTTTCAGACAGGCAGTTAAAATGACACGAAAAAGAGTTTAAAGGCATCCTTAATGAAATTCTTTTTCAGCAAATAGCTACTTTGGACAATCAGCAAAAGCAAATCTTGACAAATGAAAATAGGCGTTACAGGTGGAATAGGAAGTGGTAAAACTTCTGTTTGCAGGGTTTTTAATGTCCTGGGAATACCGGTTTTTTCGTCAGATGCAGTTGCAAGGAGAATAATGGATTCCGATGATGAGATCATTGAGAAAGTAAAAACAATTGCCGGGAAAGATGTATATTTTTCAGGCACGCTCGACAGAGCAAAACTTGCCGGAATTATTTTCAATAATGCAAGTCTGTTGGAGGAGATTAATAAAATAGTCCATCCTGTTGTTTTTGAACAGTTCAACATTTGGGTTAATTCAGTCTCTGCCCCTTATTCTATTATGGAAGCTGCAATCCTTATCGAAAGCGGAGCATCAAAACTTGTTGATAGAATTGTAACTGTAATTGCTCCGGTTGAGGAAAGGATAGATCGAGTTGTTCGCAGAAACAATCTGACAAGAGAACAGGTTATTGACAGGATAAGAAACCAGATGGAGGATGAGGAAAAAATAAGATTATCGGATTATGTGATTTATAATTCAGAGAATGAGATGATTATTCCCGCTATCCTTAAAATTCATGAAGAGATCCTTTCACTTACAAATATCAATTATTAAGGAATGGGAAGTTTTGCTAAATGGATTGGAGGAGGTTTAGGATTTGTAATGGGCGGTCCAATCGGCGGACTCTTTGGTTTCGTAGTAGGCTCATTTTTCGACAACGCAACAGTTCAGACAACTTCCATTGACAATAATGTGACTACTCCGGGAGCTTTCGGGATGAGTCTTCTTGTGCTGATTGCAGCCGTGATGAAGGCCGATGGCAAGGTGGTGAAATCGGAGCTTGATTATGTAAAACAGTTCTTCGTAAGGCAATTTGGCCGGGAAAATGCAAAAGAAGCACTCGTAATGCTACGGGATCTTCTGAAACAGGATATCCCGGTCGGGGATGTTTGTTCCCAGATAAGCAGGAATATGGATTACGCATCAAGATTGCAGCTAATGCATCTTTTGTTTGGTGTGGCTGGTGCTGATGGAAGTTTTCATTCTTCTGAAATAAAGATAATTGAAATGATTTCAACAAATCTGGGTATATCAACTTCTGATTATTGTTCAATCAGGAACATGTTTATACCGGAAACAGATTCTGCTTATAAAATACTTGAAATAGAGCCCTCTGCTACCAATGAAGAACTTAAAAAGGCTTATAGAAAGATAGCTTTGAAATATCATCCTGATAAAGTAAGTCATTTGGGGGAGGATTTTCGAAAAACAGCCGATGAGAAATTCAAAAAGGTAAATGAGGCTTACGAAAAAATTAAAAAAGAACGTAACCTCGTCTGATAAAAAATTTGAAAGATTTGAAATTCTTTCCTTTACATAAGTTAACTTTGCATTCTAAAAAACTTTGAAATGANNGCCCAGGGACGAAATGCAATAATTGTTGAACACCTGGAGACAAAAAAGAGAAGAACTGCACCTGGCTCGGCTAAAGTCAGTTCACTTGAAGATATATCAATTTTTACTGAAAAGGATGATCTTCCTTTGGGTAAAATCTTTGATCTGATCTATGAGAAAGAGAGTGGGGGACTGGCTATCGATTCTAAATCTGATGCTAATAAGCTGAAAGCGTATTTTGAAGAGATATTACCTGAATATGATAAAAACAGGGTGTACGTTTCGGATATGAAAAAGGTTGTTTTGTGGTATAATATCCTTCAAAAACTTGGTCAGCTGGTTAAGGATGAACCTGAATCAGCAAAAGACGAAGAAAAGAAACCTGAATCTGAAATAAAATCGGATACTTTGTCAAAACCTAAAACTGCCGCCAAACGTATTTCCAAATCGACCGGTAAACCCGGATCAAAATCAGCTTCCACCATAAGCAAGGGTAGACCAAAGAGCAAATAGCCCCATATTTCATTAATTAAAAGCGCTGGTCAGAAAGTAATCAGTTTACTTTTAAATCCCTGATGAGTCCAAATAATATGAAACATTTGAGAAATGCCTTAAATAAATGTAATAAATTGACTGTATTAAAGTCTGATTATAAGGTAGTTTGTAAAAAATGTTATAAAAAGTTAGTTTTTTTTCAGAAATTCATTGAAAAAAATATTAATATTGGTTTATATTTGCATCCCTGAATAAAAATAGTATTAACAGCCAAATGTAATTTATGACGTAGATGCAGGATTTTATTTTGAGAGAGTTACACCCCGGAACTTCCATTGAGGGTATTAATTTGTCCCAAAAAGGATTCATCGTCGGAAACCGTATCCCAAAAGATTACTTTGTTTCTACAGGGATCGGTCAGAGTGACATCGCAATTCATGCAGGATCTTACCACCTGGCTCTAAAAGACGCCGGTATCGAAATGGCTAACATAATGACTTATTCTTCAATTCTTCCTGGTATCGCCAGAGAAATTCCTAAACCTGACGCTATTACTCATGGTGAGGTTATGGAATCAATAATGGCTGTTTCCAGTGGAGCCAGGGGAGAAAGAGTCTCAGCCGGTATTGCATATGCCTGGCTTACAGATAAGAAGAGCCATAAACGTTATGGTGGTCTGGTTTGCGAACATAATGGTAATTTTACAGAAGGGGAGCTTGAAAGATTGCTCCGTTCTAGTATAAACGAACTATATACAAACGGGTTCGAAGAGAGATTCTCTCTCGGTGATCTGAACATCATCAAGAGATCCTTTGTACCCCTCAAAACTTACGGTACAGCACTGGTAGCGCTTTGCTTCACCAGCTATTTTTATCCAATTCTCAGGACTTTATAAATTAATAATGAATTTCGGAGGAAATGAGGTAGTCTATGACTATCATAATTCCCGTATTGTCATACTACCGGTACCCTACGATGAGACAAGCACCTGGATGAAAGGAGCTGATAGGGGACCCGATGCCATTATGGAAGCCTCGGTGAACCTCGAATTCTACGATATTGAGACACACTCTGAGGTACTCAAACATGGAATATTTACACTTGAGCCACTCATTGAGAAATCTTCCCCGGAAGCCCTTGTTAATTCAGTTCAAAATAAAGTTTCATCCCTGATTTCTGAGAAAAAATTTCCTGTTGTGGTAGGAGGCAATCACACAGTAAGTATCGGATCAGTAAAAGCATTTGGGGAAGTGACTGAAAATTTTTCAGTTCTTCAGCTAGATGCACATTCAGATCTCAGAAATGTGTATGAGGGATCACAATTCAATCATGCCTGTGCAATGGCTCGCATCAAAGAAATTACGGCTGTCGTTCAGGTCGGAATAAGGAGCATGGCAGTTGAGGAATTGGACAATATGGGCAAAAAAAGAATTTTTTTTGCCCACGACCTGTACTATGATAAAGGCTTGTATAACAAAGCTATAGATCTTCTTACTGAAAATGTCTACATAACTATTGATCTTGATGTTTTCGACCCTTCATTAATCCCATCCACCGGTACTCCTGAACCCGGTGGACCTGAATATTTCGAGATTATGCATTTTCTTCGCGATGTTATCAGAAGAAGAAATGTGGTTGGATTCGATGTTGTGGAATTATGCCCGTCCCCTGTTAATAAATCTTCTGATTTTATCGCAGCAAAAATTATCTATCAGCTTCTAAGTTATGTATTTGCAGACCCCAAAACCCAATAAATGGGGCTTAATATTCTTTTATTCTTTAACCCCACTTCAGGGAGGATGGGGGGTCAATCTTCTTTTTTCGCCTCTTCCCAGATAACATTCATCTCATCCAGACTCATATCATGCAGCGAAATACCTTTTGCCAGAGTCTCCTTTTCAAGATAATTGAATCTCCTGATGAATTTTCTGTTGGTTTTTTCAAGCGCTGCTTCGGGGTCGATCTCATAAAGCCTCGAAGCATTAATTAAAGAGAAGAAAACGTCACCAAGTTCTGATTCAATTTGTCCGGTCTTGCCTTTTTCAATCTCTTCCCGGAGCTCATTTATCTCTTCCTGGACCTTATCCCAGATCTGTTCCCTTTTCTCCCAGTCAAAGCCCACACCTCTGACTTTTTCCTGGATCCGGTTGGCTTTTACAATTGCAGGCAGAGAAGGGGGAACGCCTGAAAGGACAGGTTTGTAAATGTGATTCTCCTTCATTTTGAGTTTCTCCCAGTTCTCTTCAACTTCTGAAGCTCCTGAAACAGAGATATTTCCAAATACATGAGGATGTCTGTATACAAGTTTTTCAT
>PMEC01000177.1:0-11870 GCA_003155705.1 Bacteroidales bacterium | reverse complement strand
AGTTTACGCAAACTCTCATTAGTCTGTTTCATGTCCCATGGGCATTTCGTCCTTAGTATATCCATAATATCAAGAAGTCTTCTGAACTCCTCAAGCCGTGGATCTGTTTCATTCATAGTAAATTGGATTTAAAACAATTTATCAGCTGATGATTTCTTATTAGCAAGGTCAACGCGCACGACGGAACCTATGCTAAGGCTCAGTAATTCAGCTACATTACCACCGTTGATTGATATCTCAAGCAGGTCGAGCAAATTAAACCTAGCAAGAAGTTCTCCAACCGGTTCATCGCTGTATTTTATGCTGATATGATCAGTAAAATTCTTATTGCTCTGTATGAGTACAAGGTATTGTCTGTTCTCAAAGACCCTGTAAAATACCTCTCTGGTTATATTTGAAATAGCATTTCCATATGAATCTATAAAAATGATACTTCCGGTAATGACATCTTTATCGATAGTGGCTCTCAGAGGAACTTTCTCTGTGAAGTCTTTCAGCACTTTCCCCAGTTCGGCTGGCTTTTTTCCGGAAATGAGGTCGGCAGCAGCTCTTGAAAACAGATCAAATTCATCATTTATACCCTTATATGAGATCTTTACAACCTCATCAGGTTCAGCGTTAAGTATAAGGTTGAAAATCCCATTGTCAGTGCCAATAAAATAATGCTCCTTTGCCTTCACGATCAAATGATCTCTGCCTTCACTTCCTTCAGAATGGACGCAGATAATATGAACTGAACCTTTCGGGTAATTATTATAAGTGTTCCTTATAACGAAAGACGCGTGTGAGATATTGAATACCGGAATGCAGTTGGCGTTGTCAATAATAATGGTTCCCGGAGATAGAGTACAAAGTTTCCCTTTGATTATCCCCCAATAGAAATCATCTGGCTTCCACTCTGTTGTTAATGTAATTACCGGCATCAGGAAAAACTTTAGACAAAGATAATCTTCTAAAGAAAAATAAACTTACTTTGTATCGCACAATGAAAATATTTTTATAAACCGTGCAAGGTTAAGTATTTTGTTCTAACATAAAGCTCAAACCTAACTTTTAAGAGGTTTAATGACAGAGATTATAATTATTCTTGAGGACATCGACCCTGTAGTCCTTTTCGGCACAAACAATTCATTGCTTGATAAAATTCGTAGTTTTTTCCCCAAGATTAAGATCATTTCGAGAGGAAATGAGATAAAATGCATGGGAGATGAGGATGATATTGCATTTTTTGCTGAAAAGTTCAATGAAATAATAGATTACTATAAAAAATATAATCGACTTGATGAACAGGATATTGAGAAATATTTCTTCGATCCTGAACACATGAAAAGTGCATCTCATGGCCATTTTGAAGAGGTAATAGTTTTTGGAACCAGTGGAAAACCGGTAAGAGCAAGAACAGTAAATCAGCTCCAGCTGGTAAAAGATTATTCTTTAAATGATCTCATAATTGCAGATGGACCTGCCGGTACAGGGAAAACATATACTTCTATTGCTCTTGCTGTCAGGGCATTAAAAAACCGGGAGGTTAAGAAGATAGTTCTTACCAGACCTGCTGTCGAAGCAGGAGAAAGATTAGGTTTTCTTCCTGGTGATATGAAAGAAAAACTTGACCCTTATTTACAGCCACTTTATGACGCCCTTCATGATATGATTCCATTTAAGAGGCTCGAAACATGGATTGAGGATGGAACAGTCCAGATAGCACCTCTGGCATTTATGAGAGGCAGAACGCTTGAGAATGCATTTGTAATTCTGGATGAAGCTCAAAATGCTACAATGAGCCAGTTGAAAATGTTTCTTACAAGAATGGGAGCCAGCTCAAAATTTATCATGACTGGTGACACTACACAGATTGATCTTCCAAAAAAAAACGAATCTGGTCTGATTCAGGCAATGAGAATTCTTTCAAATATCGAAGGGATTTCAATTATTAAATTTGATGAAAGGGATATTGTGCGTCACAAGCTGGTGAAGAGAATAGTAAGGGCTTATGAGAATGAAGAAAACGGAAATGAAAAGAAAAAATAATAGAAAATAAAATGATCAAAACAATATTAAGTTCTGATTATAATTTCCCCGGACAAAAGAGTGTTTACAGGGGCAAAGTCCGCGATGTATATAATATCAATGACAATTTTCTCCTGATGGTTGTTTCGGACAGGATCTCAGCCTTCGATGTTGTTTTGCCAAAAGGTATTCCCTATAAGGGTCAGGTTCTTAATCAGATAGCTTCCAAATTCCTTGACGCAACCTCTAACATTGTACCAAACTGGAAAATTGCCAGCCCTGACCCAAATGTGACCTTTGGTCATAAATGTGTTCCATATTCTGTGGAAATGATTGTAAGAGCTTATCTTACCGGAAGTTCCTGGAGATCATACAAAGCCGGAGCAAGATCAATATGTGGTATTTCTATCCCTGATGGAATGAGAGAACACCAGCGATTCGAGGTTCCAATTATCACACCTACTACAAAAGCTGAACAGGGAAGACATGACGAGGATATATCATCTGAAGAAATTATACNNNNGATGGAAAGATATATTTGATTGATGAAATAAATACTCCTGATTCGTCGAGGTATTTCTATTCAGAAGGTTATAAGGAGAGCTTTGTCAAAGGCTTACCTCAAAAGCAACTTTCAAAGGAGTTTGTGAGGGAATGGCTTATGGAAAATAATTTTCAGGGAAGGACAGGAGAAAAAATACCTGAAATGACAAATAGGTTTGTAACAGAAGTGTCTGAACGATATATTGAACTTTTTGAAAGTATTACAGGCGACAAATTTATGCGTGCAGATATTTCAGATATAGTGTCAAGAATTGAAACGAATTGCAGAGATTTTCTTAGAACGTTTTAAAAGATGATAAAAATTCAAAAACTGATATTGGCGACATTTCTTACTTTCCTCTTTTTCCCGGGGAATCTACAGGGGCAGGTTGTCGTAGAAAAATCCAGGGACAAAGTAATTATTTCCGGGAAATCATATTATATACATACCGTGAAGAAGGGAGAAACAGCTTATTCAATATCTAAAGCTTATGAGATTACTCCACAGGAACTTACTAAAGAAAACCCAGCAGTAGCAGATGGTTTGAAAGTTGGTCAGTCACTTAAAATCCCAGTTGTTGACAATGTTCAAAAGCCAAAAAATCAGAAACAGGTCACAAAATTGACCAGAGATGAAACGAAATTTATCTATCATAAACTTAGTGCCGGGGAGACAGTCTTTGCTTTATCAAAAAAATTTGATGTCTCGGAGGATGAGATCGTCCAAAGTAACCCAAATATTGAAATTAATAAGATGCCGGTAGGATTTGAGATTGCCATACCGAGAAGGCAGTTTATGAATAATGATCAGAAACTTCAGGCACCGGAAAAAAACATTTTAGAACATAAAGTTGTTAAAGGAGAGAACCTTTATTCCATCGCAGAGAAATATGGTATAACAGTGAAGGAACTGAGACGGGAGAACAAAGGACTTTTATTTCCCAAAGTAGATGATTTTATCCGTATCCCTTTAGTTAATGTTCCTGTAGTTGTGACACCTGAAACCCGCAGGGCTGATAGTGTTAGAATTGTGAAGGAAGATCTTGTCATTCAGCATGACAATACTTTCGGAATCACTCCGGTTAATAATTTAAAGGGAACTTTTAATGTAGCATTATTGTTGCCTCTCTATTTTCAGGAAAATTCAAATCGGACTGAAATTGACTCTTCAAAAATTGTTAAAGGAAAACCGGTCTATAAGATAAATAAACGAGAAGAAGAATGGATCTTCCCGGGCACCCTTGGTTTTCTTGAACTTTATGAGGGAGTACTTATTGCCTCAGATACTCTCAGGTCACTTGGCCTGAATATTAATCTGCATATATACGATGTTGAAAGCGATACTGTAGGAGCTATAAGGCTGATTGAATCAGGTGCACTTAAAGACATGGATCTGATTATAGGACCTGTTTATTCGCATAACCTTTCATTGGTTGCTACTTATGCCAAACAATTTGAGATTCCTGTTATTTCACCTGTTCAGTTAGAAAATAATGCTCCTCTTAAGAACAATCCTTTTCTGTTTAAAGTGAATCCGTCACTTGAGGTAGCTCAGGATGCTATTTCAAAAAGACTGATTAATTTTTGGGATGACAATTTTATCTTCATTCATTCAGACTCGACTCATATAAATCCTGATATTGATTCTTTTAAGAATAAAATATTCAGGGAATTGACGACAAAAGTACCTTATGAAGAGATCAAGTTTAAAGAGTTTATCTTTTATAGCAGGTCGAATCAGGATGAAGATTCAATTAACAGGCTTGAAAATGCATTATCTGATCAGGTAAGAAATTTCGTAATTATTGCTTCTGAGGATCCTCCAATGATGAGCGAATGCATTGCAAATCTTAAAACATTATCAAAGAAATTCGATATCCGGATTATGGGATATCCTGCCATCAGAGGATTGGATAATGAAGACTGGAAAGACTATTTTGACCTTGGAATTGAACTTTATACTCCTTTCTGGATTGATTATAATATGCAGGATGTGAAAAATTTCAATGCTTCATTCCGGCATAAATTTTTAACGGAACCAAATGAAAACAGTTTCGCATGGGAAGGATATGACCTTACTTACTATTTTCTGAGCGGTCTGGCTTTGTATGGGAAAAAATTTATCTCCAACCCTGATATACATAATCCTGACCTCTTGCAGACCTCCTTTCGCTTTAAGAGAAAAGAGGAGGGAAACGGTTTTGAAAATCAGAAACTCTATCTTATAAAATTTACTAATGACCTTGAAACAAAGCTTCTTGATGAACCTAATGTAACTGTTGAAAAATCAATAAATTAACGTTTTGGAAAGACAATATTCTTTATTGTCTTGTTTTTAATTGTTAATAAAAATTAACATAACGGAATATTTACAACCATATAATTGTCTATTGAAAGGATGATTAAGGAATCGTATAAGAGCTTTGATGAATACGAACTTATAAAATCATCACTGGAAGGCGATAAGAATGCTTTCGGGGAGATCGTGACACGATACCAGGGAATGGTTGCACGTACGGTTAAGGGGATGCTTGGAGATTCTGTTTTTTCAGAAGATANNATTACTCATTGTCCGAGTTCAGGGGAGAGGCAAAGCTGTCAACTTATATACAGAGAATCGCAGTAAACCTATCCCTTAATGAGATAAAAAGAAAAAAAAGATTTTTTTCAATTTTCTCGCAAAAAGGAAATGCTGATATGCATGAATTTGAGGTTGCTGATCAGGATTACGAAGAAAGAAAAGATGCAAGGGAAATAGTGGATAAAGCACTTTTNNATGTATGAATTTGAAATTGCTGATCATGATACGCAGGAAAGAAGAGAGGCATCTGAGATAGTAAATAAAGCTTTAATGGATATGGATCCCAAGTTTAGAATTATTGTGACTATGAGAATGCTGCAGGGATACTCAACAAAAGAAACTGCTGAAATTCTTGATCTACCCCTTGGTACAGTTCTTTCAAGACTGTCGAGAGCACAGGAACAATTGAGAGGAATATTAAATAAATTATCATAATTATGAAACTGGTAGATGTTAAAAAACTAATGATCAGTTCATTATCAACAGACGCAAATTCTGAGGATATTATGAAAAAACTGGAAGAAGCAGGTGTAAAATACTCTTTCGATGAGGATTTTCGTGACAAAGTTTTGCTGAGGATTTATTCAGCCGCTGCATCTGTTAATCAGGAAGTTGAATTTGTAAAGTCAATGAATTCAATATTTTACCGTATTGCTCTCACTGGTGTTGCAGCCATCGTATTATTGCTTATTTCTATTTTCCTGACGCAAGGATCATTATCTTTCAATTCCGTACTTGGACTGAGTAATAGTTATGATGAAAGCATAGTATGCCTGCTTACAGGAAATTAAAATTCACAACATGAAAGCTAAACCGATCATCATAATTATTATTACTCTCATTATTGGATTTGTGATGGGAATGCTTACTTCTGCACAAATAAGATATCACAGATTGAAGCCTGTCAGAGTTTTTTTCTCAGAAGAGAGATTTCGCAATGGATTTTATGAAGTAATTCAACCAGATGAAAAACAAAAGGAAAAAATTGATCATCTTCTTTCAAAATATGCCGTAAAAAATAGTGAGATTCAAAATGATTTCAGAAAAAAACTTGATACTACCATGAAGGAATTCTGGACAGAACTTGAACCGAGCCTGTCCAAGGACCAGATATCCAGGCTAAAAGAGATGGATCAGAAAAGAGCTGAAATGATAAGGGCAAACAGACGGAATCAACGCGATTCATTAAACTTCAGGGAAAACAGAAGGATGCCGATGCCTCCGGATGGAAGGCCGCCATTTCATGATCGGGACTCCATAAGGATGAAAATCTATGGTGACACTGAAAGGCTATAGGACAATAAAGAACAGGTAGTCAAGTAAAATTGGAAGATCATCAGGGTTTACTCCGTTTGAGATGAGTAATGCCCTGTCCTCCGTAAAAATACTCATAAAGTCTTCTCTCGAGATTTCACCACTTACAATACTCTGTTTATAATTCTCGACAGCTTCTTTCTTATTCCCCTGACAAAGCGCAAGATGACCTTTGTTTATATAGTCATGAGCNNTCCTTCAGATCAATATAACAGAGTGCAATCATTATTGTCGTATTAATGTTCTCCGGTTCCAGATCACCCGACTGAAGATAATACTCCAGAGCTTCTTCATTTTTCCCAAGACGACGCAGGCAGAAAGCGATCTTCTTAACTGTCCAGACCTTTCTGTCAATTAGTTCCGCCCTCCGGTAATATTTGAGTGCCTCATCAAAAAAATCAGCCACTTCATAACAGTATCCTATCTTTTCATAAAGCTGTGCATCATCAGGCCTTTCATTGATCTGTTTGAGAAACAAATCAAGTGCATCATCGAAATAATTTTTGCTGAAGAAATAATCTGCAAGGCCGTTTTCCGCTTCAATGGAACTACACGACATCCTGAAGAATTCTGAGTTATAAATATCAAGTTTGCCATTGAAAATATCTTCAAATTCTTTTTTATATGGTGATAGTTTGAAGAATCTGTAAAGATCCTGGAGATACTGGGTCACGAATACCCTGAAACTTTTATAAGGGTCTGTTCCTGAGTCATCTGCATTAAGCTGGTCAAGTCCTTCAAGTTCCATCCTGAAGACCTTCAGCATCATCGTTTTCTGTGCAGTCGGAAGATATTTGAGATTAAGTAGAAGAGAATATTTGTCTGAATTGCATATGAACGGTGTCTTGAATAAAGCCTCAGCAAGGTCGTTTGTTCCAGGGCCAAGTACTTCATCATCATAAATGGTATCGACAACTTCATGCTCAGTGTAAAATGGCACAAACCAGTTCTGGAAATCTTTGAAGAAATCAAAATGTTTCATATTTGCAAATGCAGACATATAGACATCAGCACCCTCCATCTGAAGATTTGTAAGTTCCTCCATAGTCTTGAAAATCTCATCAGATTCGCTGAACATTTCGGACCAATCTGGATTTTTTCCCTCATTCAAGTCTTTTGGCAGAAGTTTATCCAGATCAAGTTTTTCCTCAATTCTTGGTTTGAGTTTTGCAACTTGAGGAAGAATTTCATCATTAAGTTTTTTGCTCAGGCTTTCTGTTTCGCGCGACCTGATTGTTTGTAAAACAATAATACTGCAATGTTCCCTGAATTTTTCCATTTTGCTAATCTCAACAATTCTGGATCGTATTTCCGGGTGCAATAATATTCTTCCATTGTAGTAATGAAGACTGAGGATAAGACCGACCAGCGCCCTTTCACGCACCTGCTCTTTACCATCTTCGTACATACTGATCAGATGAGATATTTTCTCAGGTTGCCAGGTTCTAAAGAGGCTGAGTGTTACCGCACTGACAAAAATACTTATCTCGTGCCACCTGAATTTTCCTGAAGAACGGATTATATAGATCAGACTGTCTTCAGCTTCACCATAATAATCTGTAAGCCACAGGTGATTAAATATATTCTTAATAAGTTGTTTATGTTTTCTGAAAATTTCAGATTCGGGATCCGGATTAATTTCGTTTGTAAGTTTAAGCCATTCATCAAGCTCCTGTTTAAACATAAGATCATCAACAGTTTCCACGATTGATCTTCCGCTGAGCTTATACTCTTTTTCTATTTGTTGTTTTATCCAGTAGGTTTGCCATCCCGAATAATGTGACAATATGTCCTGTTTGACACGATCGGACAGTGTTAATATAGACTGCATGAGTTTCAGATATATTTTATTCCTCTCGGGATCTTTTACTCCTTCCATTGTATATCTGAGAATATTACGGTAGGTAAGAACAATATTATCATATTCATCCCGCAAAAACCCACCTGCTGACTCATTAATCATACCATCCAGAATATCAAGTGATTGTTTAACCTTCCTTTCTGAAATAAGCTTTCCAATCCGTTTATGATGTTGTATTACTTTTAATGTCTCCATTCTGCTTCTAACCTTTATGTTCAAGCTATGCCAAAATTGCAATATTAAACTCAGGAATTATTAATGCAACAATCAGGCCGTATAGTAAAAATTAAAAACGAATATTATCGTAGATAAAGTTTTTGATATTTCTTTTGCAGAAAGCCTCCTGCAGTCAAAGCAGCCTCAGAAATTATATCCCAGGCTTATAAAACCTTTTATCTGCTTAAAATAACTGTTTTTGTTGTTTAGTCCCTGCATAATTCCAATCCTGAGCGGACCTACAACTGACATGTAGCCTGCACCTATTCCGTAACCGGCAAGAAATGTATACGTCTCCTCAGGTTCTTTTTCCTGTAATGCAAAAAGGTTAGCCATTAGGTTCAGATGGAAAGAAGGAAATAATTCGAAATCCATTTCACCACTGACTCCTGCCAGTTTTTTTACATATATTTCATTTGCATGGAACCCGACCATGGGGATTGATCGTTTACTGACCGACACAATGCCGCCAAGCAGATAAAAGTTGTTCTGAGACGAGATTGAATCACTGTTTGTTATAAAAAGAGCTTCGCCACCCATTGAAAATGTAATCTTTTTTGAAGGTGAAAAATATTGCCTGTAACTTGCATTGAAGGTATAGAATCTCTTAAATGTCAAACTACTCCCGGAGGTTTCCCTGAAAGTCATATTTGTTGAATCGTAATTTGAAGTTGCTGACAGAAGCTTTGAAGTGCTGGCTGAAATATTGAAGATGATCCCATCGTTTGGAAAATGCTTGTTATCAAGTGTATTGATATTATAGTCAAAATCAAAAGTCAGGTAATTATATCCAAGTTTATTTATATGTTCACTGGTAATGAAATCAGGAAACAGGTTCATTACATCATATCTTGACGAGATATTCATCATGTGATTAAGGCCGAATCTTTTTACCAGACTGATTCCCGTGTAAAGATTTCTGCTTATAAAATTTCCCTGGTCCCCTCTGACCAGTACCATTGGTAATAGTGTATTATCGGCATAGATATTTGCCGAAAACCCAAATTTATTATATCTGTCGGCAAACTGGGAATAGTCAAACTGCAATCTGTAATACTGCCCAATTGATGAATTCAGATCAATGACTGACCTGTCTGAAAGCAGGTTATTTACTGTCAGGCCAATAATAGCTCCGGATTGTAAAGCCTCATCATAATGGACAGATCCGTAGATAATTGCCCTTGGTTTTTCGACACAATTAATCACCAGAATCAGTGAATCGTTTCTCTTAATAATACTGTAATTTACTTTTTCAAACCAGACCTTTCCATAGAGGAGTTCCATATTCTCTTTAAGAAGGTTCTTGTCAACTTGTTCTCCGGGGTTGATGTCGAGAACCTTAAATATTTGATTGTCTGAGTGTATTTTGTTGCCATTTATTTCAATTTTATCGAAAGTATAATATTTTTTGTTTATAATGTTTTCAGGCATCTTCTGAGGAGCGATTTTATTGAGTGAATCTGCAAGTTTCCTGAAAATTTCTCTAAATGGTACTGCTGCCATATAGCCTCTTTGAATAATAGTATCAGCTCTGTCAAATTCTGTACCTATAAATTCATCTAAAGGAGGTTCGATTAAATAATTTACAAGTTTCTTCTCTTCCTTATAGTCAATTAAACTGGCATAGAAACCAAGTTGCTTCAGGATATCCGGAGCAGTCTGAAGTTTATCTTCCTTTGCAAATTTTCCACCGGCATATGATCCAATTACTATATCAGCGCCCATTTCATGAACCTCACTCGCCGCAAAATTCCTCAGAAATCCACCGTCTATCAGCCAGAGAGAGTCAAGTTTCACCGGAGTCATTACAGAGGGGACTGCCATGCTGGCTCTCATGGCATCTGCAAGATATCCGTGTTTGAGTTCAACTCTCTGGCATTTTACCAAATCCATTGCAAGGCACATAAAAGGAATGGGAAGGTTCGAAAAATCATTAATATCTGCTGCAGGCCATGCATAATAGCCAAGTGTCATTTCTATCTGTTGCCCGTTGATTAATCCTGATGGGAGCACCACTCTTTTGAATGTTACCGGGAATGAGATAATGCTGTTCAGGTAATGTCTTTTTTCAGAAAATATAATTTTGTTTTCAGGTATCTTGTTTGAGAACAAATTATCCCAGTTTATGATTTTAACGATTTTTTCAAGACTGTCGGAACTGTAGCCGATTGAATAGAGTCCGCCGATAATACTTCCCATGCTGACACCAGTGATAAAGTCTGGCCTTAATCCAGCTTCTTCCATCACCTTTAAGAGACCAATGTGTGCTAAACCACAAGCACCACCGCCACTTAATACAAGACCAATACGAGGCCTTAAGCCTGAGTTCTGAGCCAGGATTTTGTTAGGAGTCAAGATGAGGATCGAAATAGATAATATAGCAGTCAGGATTACTCTCTTAAAGTATCTTGAACCTGGAGAGAGCCTGGTACTCATGATAGTTGTCAGGTTTAGAGTTTGTTATTTTCAGATTGATATGCAAGTTAGTAATTTTAAGTAAATTGCGATCGTGAAAACTCAAATAGATTCAGAAAACAAATTTCTGCCCGTCACTAAAAAAGAGGTAATCTCGTATGGATGGGATGAGATTGATGTAATATTATTCAGCGGTGATGCTTATGTCGACCATCCTTCCTTTGGTCCGGCAGTAATAAGCAGAGTTATTGAAGAAGAAGGATTCAGAGTTGCTATTGTGCCGCAGCCTAACTGGAAAGATGATCTCAGAGATTTCAGGAAACTTGGAAGCCCGAAATATTTTTTTGCAGTTACTGCAGGGAATATGGATTCAATGGTCAATCATTATACAGCTGCCCGTAGATTACGTTCCGATGATGCTTACACACCGGGTGGCAAAGCAGGATTCAGGCCGGATTATCCTACAATTGTCTATACGAAAATCTTAAAAAGTATTTTCCCTGAAGTTCCTGTGATTATTGGTGGTATTGAGGCTTCCATGCGCCGACTCACCCATTATGATTATTGGAAAGATACCCTGGAGCCATCAATACTTATTAGCAGCGGAGCAGATCTTCTGGTTTATGGGATTGGGGAGCAGCCTATAAGAGAAATAGTAAAATTATTAAGCAAAGGAATTCCATTCCAATCTCTTAAAACCATACCTCAGACAGCATTTATTGCTAAAAGAGACAACCCTTTGCCGGTTCGGAAGAAATGGTTCGAATTTTTTCTTCATTCGTTCGAAAAATGTAAGTCAGATAAATCATTGTTTTCAGAAAATTTTGTTGTTTTTGAAAAGGAATCTAATAAAATTGAAGCATCGAGGTTAATTGAACCCTCTGGTGATTTCAATGTTATTATTAACCCGCCATTTCCTCCAATGGATGA
>PMEC01000233.1:2570-3403 GCA_003155705.1 Bacteroidales bacterium | reverse complement strand
CTCTGAAATCCTGTAGGGATACTTCCATCGAGATATTGTTTTCTTGTAATATGAACTTCACCGACAACATTTAATTTTGAAAGAATAGTAATTTCGAGAGCTATTTCAAGAGCCAGCCTGTCGATTGGAAAGGGTGGTGTGTCATCGACCTCATAGGTACATGCCGTCTGATTATTTATCCTGTATCTGATCTCCTTTTTGGTTTTGAACTCCATCAGGGCAGTCCCGTCATAAACTCCCAGCTCACTTAGAGTAGGCCTCATATGCCTTATCAATTCAGCATTATAGTCTTCGTGATCGTGGTAAATACCTGCCGGGCAACGGCAAAAGAGTTTGCTTTTTGTTTTAAGCTGCTGATGAACTTCCAATCCGGATTTGAAACCAATTCGCTTATAATCTTTAAGCTTAGCTTCTTTTCTGTCAACATAACCTATTGCTTTTCTGGTTATTTCATAGTTCTTCCCCGGATCAAACTTTTTCATTCAGTTAAAGCTTTAAGCGGGCAAGTTAGTCAACAATAACTATATATCAAAGTGAAGAAAATCAGAAAGTTTCAGAGATATTTATAATTAAAGCGAATTCCTGAAAATTTATTTATTTGTTAAAGCAATTATGGGGAAATACTTCATAATTAATATAAAATGATACAAAATTCACAAACCCGGGAAAATCAATAAATATTGAAATGCACTTTCAATTTATAAGTTTGTAAATTAATGATAATGAGGATTATAATAAATCTATCATCGAAAGTTAGTTTTATTTGATAAATTTTTCGAAAAATAGCTGTAAAACGTTGAGACCAGGCATCAAGCACCCAGCACCTGTTTAAT
>PMEC01000233.1:0-2550 GCA_003155705.1 Bacteroidales bacterium | reverse complement strand
CCTGTTTTGAGTTGCAGAAATGCAATACCAATTCCGACCAGGTTTCCCCAGAAAAGGCCTTTAGCTATGAGATATGAAGCCTGGTAAATGAATACTCTCCTTATCAGTTTATCCTCAGAACCCAGCGCTTTAAGAATTCCTATCATGTTGGTCTTTTCAAGAATCAGAATAAGTAGTCCGGAAATCATATTGAATCCGGCAACCACAAGCATTAGAATTATAATAATAATTACATTAATGTCCTGAAAATTGAGCCAATCAAAGATCTGAGGGTACTTTCCTTTTATGTTGATTACTTTTAGTTTAGTATCTTTTTCGTTCATCCTGTATCCAATTGCATCTCTCACTTTTTGTGTCATATCTTCAAGATGGTCGAAATTATTTATGAAAATCTCAAATCCGCTCACCTGATCATCTTTCCAGCCATTAAGTTTTCTGATATGTCCGATATCACAAAAGACATATATCTTATCAAACTCTTCAAGGCTTGTCTCATAAATTCCACTTATGATAAATCTTCTCATTCTTGGCGGATCCTGAATAAAATGCATTGAAATTGAGTCATTTGTCTTCAATTTCAGCATATCAGCAATCTTCCTCGAGATGATAACCTGGTTTGTTCTGGATGAATCATTTACGTTAAAAACATTACCTTCAACCATACAGCTTTTGAAGTAATTCCAGTCAAAATCTGAACCTACTCCTTTTAAAACAACTCCCTGGATAGCCTCATCCGTCTTAATAATTCCGGCTTTGGTAGCAAATACCTGAAGATGTTTCACTCCCGGCAGAGCCTTGATCTTTGGAACGAAATCCTGGTTAGTATTTACCGGGGCAGTCTCAAAAGAGTAGTTGGAATCAAAGTTAAGAATCTGGATATTTGATCCGAACCCTACTACCTTTTCCCTGATCTGCTGTTTAAAAGCGGTAAGAATTGCGACAGCCAGTATCATCACAGCTAGTCCGGTTGATATTCCTGCAACAGCAATAACATTGATGGGCCTTGAGAATGAAGTCCCCTGGCGCCTGCCTTTGATAAGTTTCTGTGCAATAAAATATGGTAAATTCATCTCTTAATAAAGTTTTCAAATTTATGAAATTAAATTTTAACAACTTTGTGTAGCTCTGTGAATCCTCCGCGAAACTCTCCCGATAAATCGGGATAAGTTGTGTCCGTTCTTTTTGTTACACAGAGAGACACAGAGAATCACAGAGAACCACAGAGTAAAAAAATCCATAGATTTACATTATCAAAACCTTAGCCGATGAACAGATTTCTTTTTACGCTGATTTTTACTACACTGATTATCACTTCTCCTGACTGCAATGGTTCTAAGAAATCACCCATCCCAGGTGCAGAACAGATTGAATTATATAAATACCTTCTCGAAGGGAAATCTGTTGCAGTTGTTGCNNATATTTGCACCGGAACATGGATTCAGAGATCTTGCCGATGCTGGAGAAAGCATAAAAGATGGCCGCGATCCTCAAACTGGCTTACCAATTATAAGCCTATATGGAAATCATCAGAAACCAAACGCTGCCGATCTATTTGGAGTTGATTTGGTTTTGTTTGATATTCAGGATGTTGGGGTAAGATTTTATACTTATATATCAACACTTCATCTTGTAATGGAAAGTTGCGCCGAAAACAGGATCCAGTGCATTGTTCTTGACAGGCCAAATCCGAACGGTTATTACATTGATGGAAATATTCCGGATACATCTTACAGATCATTTGTTTGCATGGATCCTGTTCCGGTGGTGCATGGAATGACGGTTGGTGAATATGCTCAGATGATTAATGGGGAAGGATGGCTGAAGGAGGGAGTCAAATGCAATCTGACAGTTATTAAGTGTAAATATTACACTAATAAAACTTTATATGAACTTCCGATAAAACCTTCTCCGAACCTGCCAAATCAAACTTCAATCTATCTTTATCCTTCATTATGCTTTTTTGAAGGAACGGTGGTCTCATGCGGGAGAGGAACATCTTTCCCATTCCAGGTTTTTGGAGATCCTAAACTTCCTGACAGTGGTTTTAGTTTTATTCCTGCCAGCCTTCCGGGAGCAAACAATCCGCCGCATCAAGGGGAAAAGTGCTATGGGAAAGATCTGCGGGATGCAATCAAAATAGGAATCGTCCCTTCTCCGAAACTTGATCTTGAATGGATCATTGAAGCATACAAAGATTATCCGGATAAAGAGAAGTTCTTTACAAAATATTTTGATGTTCTCGCCGGTGGACCAACTCTCAGGGAGCAGATTCAGAAAGGAATGTCAGCTGATGAGATAAGGGCGGCATGGCAGCCCGGGTTGAAGAAATATCAGACGATTCGTAAAAAATATCTTTTGTATAAATAATTTATTTTCCACCTCACGCCCTTCGACCACCGAAGCCTTGGCGGAGGTGGTTCACACCCTACGCCTGATTTACACCCTTCCCGGATAAATCTTCAACGCTTCCGAAAGTACCTCCATTGCATTCTTAAGATCTTCAATTTTAAGAACATATGCAATACGGACCTCATTCTTTCCGAAGCCCGG
>PMEC01000020.1 GCA_003155705.1 Bacteroidales bacterium | reverse complement strand
ATAAGCCCCCCCTTTTTGCATCGCATGGGGGTGAGTTCATGTGTTATCAATCGGAAACAAATGGTTGAATAGATTTAATATATAACCTTCTATTTTTATGAAACCCCGATTATTCTAAGTAATTCAGTAGCTGCCTCTTTGGGTCCGCTAGATTCAAAACCAGGTATACCAAGTCTTGTCCGCATCTGTCCTACAAAAACATTATTCTGGAAAAAAGAGTCAAAATACCTTGTTGCCAGTTCTTCATGAAGCTCTTTATACTCAGGCGGGCCGAAAATATTTGCAAAATATGAATTCACCATTCCGCTTGATGTGGTAGTTCCCTTGCTCATTACCATCCCTTTGCGGAAGACAATCAATGCCTTTTCTGATGACTGAAATTTTTCAATTACAGGATGATCCGCATCCGGTTCTTCATAATTATTGGCATAAAGGACATAGTCAATCTTGTGTCCAAACACAATTGTTTCAAAATTTGTAACAGGGATTATGATCCTTGAATTCACCTGACTAGGGTTCATAATTATTGATCTGTCAAGATGACCAAAAGCATAACCTGGTTGCAGGTCATCGAGACGAAGGAATGCCCCTGTTTCAGTACCATAACCTACAGGATGGCCATCTGCGTCAAGGGCTATTGAACCCATGTCGTCAGCAATTATTGTCATTTCGCGGATATATTTTTCTCCTAAAACCCTGAAAGCTTCAAGAGTTTCCGATTTTCCTGCACCGGTATCACCCATTAACAACACAGTTGCCTCCTTATTGCCCTGAAGGAGAATCTTCACCAGAGCGCCATGGAAAGGTAATAATCCGGACTTCATAACAATGGAATTATGAAGAGTCAGTATCATCTTTTTGAGGTATCCGAAATATCCGAATTCTTTTCTGTCCGGTATTGCTCCGACAAAAAGACCATTCTCCTCATCTTCATAAAATATTGTAGAGAAATCGGCAATACCATCTATTGTATTTCCTGGTGCGCCATAGACAAATACACCATCAGGTTTTCTCAGGAGGTCTTTATCTCCGGCCACTTCAAACAGGTTACATAACGAAAAACCGAGTTCAAAAAACTTAACATGAAAATATACCAGGATTACCAGTTTGCCTACACGGGCAGGGTAACAAAGGTACTCTTCAGGATTAATATCAAAAAGAGCCAGTGGGTTTTTTCCAACCTTCCTGAACTGCCCTGTCCTCTTATTCTCAGGCTGTTGTATCACCAGTGGCGGATAGATCAGCATCTGTCTGATAACCGGAACGGGAAGAAGCTTCCTGTATAGCTGCCCTGAGAACTGAATTTTCTTTGGAAGTGAGATTACTGCCATTTCTGCTCCTGCCGGTACCTGGCGATAGACAGCAGGACGGCTTCCTGTAATATTCTCCTGAATGTGCCGATAAACTGTACGGATGAGATGAGTGAGCTGTTCAATTGTCTCATTGAATGTCCTGTATGGTCTTTTATCGAGACGATCACCTTTCGAATCATTTACTATGAATCTGTCAAAATGTCTCCAGTAATCATACAGATGTTCGACAAAACCATTCAGAATCTGTTTATTCTGAATAAAAGAAACTGATCCTTTGAAAATATGTGGAACAACACGATTCTCATACTTTTCCAGTAAAACGAGGGTTTTAATTAAGTTGTTTATACCGGTCTGAGTTGGCTTTTTATTTTCAAAAATTCCGATTAATGGGGAGTTTCTCAATTCAAGTTGATTGGTGCAATGTTCAAGCACCATCCTGAACATATCGCTTTCAAGCATTTCTTCGGCTGTTTCACACATCCGTTCACGGATGTACAGGACAGCTTTGTTTTCTACAATCTTCAACTTGTTCCTTTGCATGTTCCGTTTATTAAATCAGGCTAAAATATGATAAATTTTAATTGAAGAGGATTATTCGCAAAAATATTTCCCGACAAATTATCAATAATCAAAATGTTTTTGATAAACTAAGCCAATAATCTTTAATTTAATAATATAGCACAAGAGATGATAGGATTCATTTTCGATCCCGATGGCGCCACAAGCTATACATACGTGACAAGTGGTAACGGGATCGAACAACCATTAACTGTCACAGGACCCAATAGTATAAGTCAATCTTACACCTACGATACCTATGGACATATTACCCAGTTAACAGAAAGCATTCCCGGTGACCAGGATTTCATAACCGGTTATTCCTATGATAGCTGGGGCAATAATACATCTGTTACATATCCTTCAGGAGTAAGCATAAACAAGGTATATGATAATGGGTACCTGAGTGAAATAAAGAAATCTGATAACAGTTCAATCTGGAAGGTAGATAAAGTTAATGGGCTCGGCCAGCCTGTTCAATTTACCCTGGGAAGTAGTAGTCTATTGACAAATTATANNTTATGATACCTACGGGAATATCGTTCATAAAATCACAGGGACGATGGAACAAACCGATAGCATTGATGCTTCAACGGCCAATTTATCAGGACGTTACTATAAAGATGTGAACTCTCAAAATGGGCTCCAGGAAACCTTCAGTTATGATGATCTTGACAGGCTCACTCATTCACATATATCTGGACAGCCGCTTTCTCATGTGTCATATGATGATGATGGCAATATAACT
>PMEC01000158.1 GCA_003155705.1 Bacteroidales bacterium | reverse complement strand
AAAGTAACACTAAGGAGAAAAGTAAAGTATTATCTCTTCTTCAACACCCCAAAAATTTCTACTCTTCCATTGCTATCCATATAGTTTACTCCGTGTTTTCGCCACCCTGGGGGAGATGTCACGCTTCAGCGTGACAGAGGGGTATTCACTGATTATCTGTGCATTATAATATATTNNATCTTTGCATTGTCAAGTTACTTGTATAGTATAGTATTATAAAATTAAAAGTTCTATGAAAATAACAGTAAGTGTAAATCTGGGCGGATATTCGTTCAACATTGACGAAGATGCATACTCAGAACTCAAAAGGTATCTCAAGAATCTTGAACTTCATTTCGCTGGAGAAGAAAGTTCATCGGAAATTCTTTCAGATATAGAGACCCGTATGGCAGAGTTATTCAGAGCCAAAATGACCGGCTATAAGCAGGTCATTACGATTGCAGATGTTAATGAAGTAATATCTGTTCTCGGTACACCTGAAGATATTGCGGACAGTGAGAGTAAATCCTCCCGCGAGAAATTTTCTTCTCCCGGTTATCACCGGATGTATCGTGATCCGGACCATAGAATAATCGGAGGTGTCTGCGCCGGGATGGGTGCCTATTGGGATATTGACCCAATAGTTATCAGGGTACTTTTTGCTGCCCTTGTCCTTGCCGGAGGATTGGGTGCTCTTATTTATCTGATATTATATATTGTTCTCCCTGAAGCTAAAACAACTGCCCAGAAAATTGAAATGAAGGGAGAACCGGTTAACATTCATAATATAAAAGAATCAGTAAAAGAGGAATTTGAGAATGTCAGAAAAAAGATGAAACTCTAAATATTTTAAGAAATCTGATTTTCCTATAATGGTGACCCCCTGAATCCCCCCATGGGGGGACTTGAACCTAAATTGTAAATTATAAAAACTTTATATCATGGATTTAGAAAACACAAAAGCACAGATGCGTAAAGGGATTCTGGAGTACTGCATACTCTCAATTTTATCAAGAAATTCCTGCTACGCCAGCGATATTATCAAAGAACTTAAAGAAGCGAAAGTAATTGTGGTAGAAGGAACACTTTATCCCCTTCTGACCAGGCAAAAAAATGCCGGATTGCTTAGTTACCGATGGGAAGAGTCACAGCAGGGTCCGCCCAGGAAATACTACGAACTCACTCCTGCAGGGAAGGAATACCTGAAAGACCTCGATAATTCCTGGGAAGAACTGGTTGAATCAGTGAATCTTATCAGGACCAGATAACCATATTCTAACTTAAAACCTATTATAATGGATAAGACGATAAAAATAAATCTCGCCGGGGTATTGTTTCAGATTGATGAAGAAGCTTATAATTTGCTTCGTGATTACCTGCAGGCGGTCAACTTACGCTTCAGGAATGCTCAGGGAGGAAATGAAACAATAGAAGATATTGAATCAAGGATCGCAGAAATTTTCCAGTCTCAGCAGAGTCTGGCAGGTGTTATTTCGAAAGAAAATGTTGAAGCAATGATTGGGATAATTGGGAAACCCGGGGATTTTGATCATTCAGAAAATTCTTCAGGATCTAATGCTCCGTTCAATCAGAAAAGAAACCTTTACAGAAATCCCGATGATTCAATTATAGGTGGTGTATGCGGAGGTTTAGGCGCCTATCTGAATACCGAGCCTGTCCTCTTCAGAATTCTTTTTGTTCTTTTCACGCTGTTCTTTGGGGTAGGTTTTTTCGTCTACATCGCTCTGTGGATAGCTCTTCCTTCAGCAAATACTGATTCACGGAGAAGAGAACTGTGTGGTGAAGCATATCAATCGACCCACTCGCAGGATAACCAGCAAAATGGATATTCTGCCACTAGCGCTTCTTTGTACAAAACCAGGAATGATAAAAATTCAACGGTTGGCAATGCATTTAATGAAGTTTTCAAAGCGATATGGAGGGTTTGTTATATTATCATACGTATTATGCTGACAATTGCCGGCATTGCATTTGTCCTAACAGGCTTTCTGACAATTCTTTGTTTTGTTATGGTATTTGTCTTCAAATACCCGGGAATTTATTCAGCAGATGTATTTGACATGCACCTGATATATTTTCCGGATTTTCTGAGTTATATTGTAAATCCGACAATTGTGCCATGGATAATTGCATTGACATTAATTGCCGTAATCCTGCCCCTGCTGGCTTTGATCTACTTGGGTGTCAAAATGATCTTCTGGTTTAAAGCAAGAGACGGCGTTTTCAGTCTTATTGGTTTTGTATTATGGATATTGACTCTGACGGCACTGGCTGTTATTCTTTTTAACGAAGGCATAAGCTTTACTGAAACAGCCAGATACTCGACCAGGAAAGTCTTTTCTCATCCTTACGATACTCTGTATATAAAGACTGCCAATAAAATCTCTGAACTCAAGTTTGATAAAGAGCTCTCGCTTGACAATGAAAATTACGCTGTTTTTATATCTGATGAAAAGAAAGAACTTTATATCCGACCTTATCTGAATATTAATAGCGTCAATGATGAGATTGCAAAAGTTGAAGTACGAAAGCGTTCTTCCGGACGAAGTGAAATAGTTGCGGCAAAAAAAGCCGAAGAGTTGATTTACGATTTTCATATTAATGGGGATACCCTTTTTCTTGATGAGTATTTTACGATTCCATCAGGGCATAAATGGGCTGTCGATAATATTGGCATTTATCTTTCTGTCAGGAAAGGAACAATTTTAAAATTTGATTCGGGTTCAGAAAATCTTTTAAACCGGAATCCACTGTTTGAATCTGACCAGGACAACTACTCAACCAGAAGAAGATTAAGAAACCACATGTGGAAATCGATTGACAGAAGAATCAAGGAGATTGATTAACATTCCGCCGAACAAAAATAATTCCTGGTTTTTCATTCCTGATATCAATTGTGATTATCCGGCTTTGGGTGCGCCCTGGCCGGATTTTTAATTGGGTACAAATCCATTGAAAATATATTAACAAATCGTTAATCCAATGTTAAACGTCGATCTATTATTTGTTTATGTTTTTTGTTAGATTTATCTTCACCCCCTTATTTAGAAAAAACTGTCAATCCTAACNNACCAAATCTGATACGCTGCGCAAAAATGCTCTCAATGTATTTATGGATGCATCTGATTATGTTCGTAAGGAGATACCCTTTATAAATTATGTCAGGGATATTAAAGATGCTGGTGTTTACATAATTTCAACAAGTCAGTCGACCGGATCCGGGGGTACGGAATATACTTTTTTTCTTGTCGGACAGCATCAATTCTCAGGAATGAAGGACACTGTTTCTTTTGTTTCACCACCCGATGACACGGAAGATTTGATCAGGCAAAAAGAGGTCAAAACTCTGAAGATGGGTTTGATGAGATATGTTGCCAAGACTCCTCTTTCAAAATTTATGAATATCAGTTTTACGGAACCTTTATCTGAAACAGTTACAACCGATAAATGGAACAGCTGGGTTTTCAGCACATCAGTTTACGGATATCTTGAAGGCGAGAAATCATATAAATCAACCTATCTTTCCGGCAATGCTTCAGCCAGCAGAATAACCGAAAAACTAAAAGTAAATCTCAGGTTTAATTATAATTACAATAATGACAGATATGACACCGGTACTGATATTATTAAAAGTGATAACAGATCCACATCTTTCAATTCGTTAATAGTTAAAAGCCTGACTGATCACTGGTCCTATGGAGGTTCATTTAGTATAGGGTCATCGACTTACAGTAATGAAAAGCTAATCTGCTCTGTTATGCCTGGTCTTGAGTATGATATTTTCCCATATTCACAATCAACAAGAAGGCAACTCAGGCTATTATATAAAATTGGCAGTACTTTCGCAGATTACCAGGATAGTACAATCTATGATAAAACAGAAGAACTCCTCTGGTTGCATTCCCTGTCTGCCTCNNCTTGTTAAAGGAGGTGCTACTACCGAAGAGGTCCTTCTAAGGAGGAAAGAGCTGGCAACACAATTTCAGTATTTTACAAGCTTCGGGCTGACTTATACTTTCGGGTCTATTTATAATAATGTTGTAAACCCGCGCTTCGGAAACAATGGTGGCGGAGGAATGTCGATTTCATTCAACTAAAAGCCTGATCAGAGACTGTTATCCTTTTATTTTATTTTCCCTCTGAACAAAACGCTGGCTGCTTCATGGACTCAAAACATCAATTGGAGTTCATGGCTGAAATTGATGTATCTTTACAACCCGGGAAGCGCGAAGGAATACTCTAAAATCATGAAGAATATTTCTTAGTT
>PMEC01000114.1 GCA_003155705.1 Bacteroidales bacterium | reverse complement strand
TAAAGAAAATCATGAAATTATCCGACAAGGAGATGCTGGCTATTAATAATCTTAAAGGCCGTCTTCCATTGCGGATTACACCCTATTTTGCTTCATTAATTTATGACAGTAATTTTTCACATCCCCTAAGACGCAATGTGATACCTGTTGTTGAGGAACTGCTGCAACATGCAAATGAGCAGTCAGATCCGTTACATGAGCATTCTTTTTCGCCTGTAAAAGGTATCGTTCACAGATATCCCGACAGAGTTCTGTTCACAGTTACACAGGTTTGCTCCTCCTATTGCAGGTATTGTACTCGCTCCCATTCTGTAGGTAGGCTTGATAAGCTCGGCCGGCAGGATTTTGATAAGGCTTTTAATTATATCAGAAGCCATAAGGAGGTGCGTGATGTACTTATTAGCGGAGGTGATCCTCTGACACTTACAGATGAAGTACTTGATTACATCCTGTCAAATATAAGAAGTATCGAGCATGTCGAGATAATTCGGATAGGTTCCAGAGTACCGGTCGTATTGCCTCAGAGAATTACTGATAATCTGATTAATGTGCTAAGAAAATATCATCCGTTATTTATCAGCCTGCATTTTTCACACCCTCTTGAAATTACAGAAGAGTGCGCCAAAGCATGTACTAAACTAGCTGATGGAGGTTTTCCTCTTGGCAGCCAGACTGTTTTACTCAAGGGTATTAATGATAATGTCCCTACCATGAAGGAACTCATGCACAAATTACTGAAAATAAGGGTAAGGCCTTATTATCTATATCAATGTGACCTGATTCCCGGTTCCGGACATTTCAGAACGACAGTAAAGAAGGGCCTTGAGATTATTAAAGGATTAAGAGGATTTACCAGTGGCTATGCAGTACCAACATTTGTTGTTGATGCTCCGGGCGGAGGAGGAAAAATTCCTTTGCTTCCAAACTATGTTGTGGAGCATAATGAGGAGAAAATCGTCCTGCGTAACTACAAGGGTGTGTTGTGTGAATATCCTGAAAAATAAATTTTAGATGAAGATTGGCTTGACGTATGACCTGCGGTCATGGTATACTGACCGCGGTTATTCTATGGAGGATACTGCTGAATTTGATAAGAAGGAAACTGTCGATGCACTTGACGATTCCCTCAAAAATATGGGGTTCGAAACTGAACAAATTGGAAACAATTTCCAGTTGATCGAAGCTCTTGCCGTTGGAAAACGATGGGATCTTATTTTCAATATCGCAGAGGGTCTTTATGGAGATGGTAGGGAATCGGTTATTCCTGCTATTCTCGATCAGTACAGAATTCCCTATGTATTCAGCGGACCGGTTGTTATGGGGCTCTCCCTGAATAAGCATTTCACAAAACTTATTGTTAACGCAGCTGGAGTTCCAGTCAGTCCCGGAATGCTCATTTCTGATATTCAGGACATTAAGAATTGTCATCTTGAGTTTCCTTTATTTGTCAAACCGGTTTCTGAGGGTACAGGGAAAGGAATTACTGAAAAGAGTCTTGTTCATTCATCAGATGAACTGAAAACGATGATCGAATGGATAATTACCAGATTCAATCAACCTGCACTCGTTGAAGAATATCTGCCTGGAAGAGAATTCACTGTGGGCATCGTCGGATCGGGTGATTATTCAGAGGCTATCGGAGGCATGGAGGTTATATGTTCAGAAAATCTTCCATACTCTGTTGAGGTGAAGGAAAATTACCAGCAGTACTGTCAGTATAAACCACTGGATAAAGATATAGAAGGTGAATGTAAAAAAGTTGCCCTCGATGCATGGAAAGCCATTGGAGCAGTAGATGCAGGAAGGGTAGATCTTAAAGGTGACAAAAACGGAAGAATATGTTTTATTGAAGCTAATCCCCTTGCCGGTTTGAACCCAATCCATTCAGACCTGCCAATACTTGCAAGAATGTACGGCATAGAATACCAGAAACTGATGGAAATGATAATGAAATCCGCAAGAAAAAGGCTTAATTTGTAATATGAATAAAAGAAGATGTTGTATACTATTCAATCTACCAGGGGAAGATGCTCTTGCCGATGAACTTGATGTTCTGGATCAGGTTGAGTTTATAGAAAAACATCTTGATNNATTAACAATAAAGGAGAACTGAGTTACTTCATTCCGGCTCTGCTTAATATGTATAAGATACCATATTCCGGAAATCCTCTCGAGGCTATCTTTACTACTACAAGTAAATTGCTTACTAGCAGGATGTTACAAACAGCAGGAATCAATAACCCGAAAGCATTTTTACCTTCACAGCACCACCTTCTGACTCCCGGGAACAAATATATTGTCAAACCGGTATGGGAAGACGGATCATTAGGTATTACAGAAGAATCTGTTTTTACATATAATAACAATGGTGTTGCAGATAGGCTTAAATTACTTGATGATACACACTGGTTCATTGAAGACTTTATCGATGGCAGGGAATTCAATATTAGTGTACTTGCCGGCGAGAACGGACCTGAAATTCTTCCGCCAGCAGAGATAGTTTTTAAAAATTATATTGGTGATAAGCCAAGAATAGTTGATTTTAAGGCAAAGTGGGAAATGGAAAGCTTTGAGTATGTCAACACGGTAAGAGAATTTCCGGGTGGAGATCTGGATCCTGTCCTTAGAGAGAAGCTGATGGATACGGCTTTGAAATGCTGGCATGTCTTTGGACTGAAAGGGTACGCAAGAGTCGATATGAGAACAGATCCAAATGAAAATCCCTTTGTAATAGAGATCAATGCCAATCCATGTATATCCCCGGACGGTGGTTTTGTGGCCGCAACTAAACAAGCTGGGTTGCATTTCGACGCTGTTCTTCAGAGGATAATAAACGATTTGAATAATATGTTTGTTAAATAAGATTCGAGTTATAGTATTGAGGTTTACCAGTTACTTCCTCCCCTAACCATTCCGGTTTTTCGAATTCTTCAGTCTCTGCGGATAGTTCAATTTCAGCTATTATAAGACCTGCATTTTTCCCATGAAATATATCAACTTCAAAAACATGCTTGCATGCAGGAATATAGTAACGTGTTTTATCAATAATCCCTGGAAGACAGATTTTAATCATTTCCTCTGCATCCTTCAATGGAATTTCAAATTCCCATTCATTCCTTGAGAACAACTCACCTTGTATATTTGATTTAAAGGTTATAACTCCCTTATTATCAGTAATCCTAAGTCTGATTATTCTCTTTGGATCGATCGAAAAGTATGCTTGACGTATCCTGCTTTTTTTTGAAGCCAGATGCTTAAACTTGCCTTTTACTAAAAATTTTCGTTCAATTTCCAGGCCCATCTTTATAATGGTTAAGTTGATGATATAAAATTGCTTGTTCTTTTATTTTTCTTCTTGCTTTAATGAAATATTCATAGAATAAAAAATTGCATTCTTACATATAAAATTAGTTATAATTAAGTGCACGCTAAAGTAAAAATGGTTTCTTTATTTATTATAAGTTAATGTTCATTTATAATTTTCAAACATTCATGTAAAATATTTGGCTTGTATTGAAATATTTTATAAATTTAATACTTTATTATTTTTCTTCATAGGTAGTTAGGGTTTTAAGAGGTGTGAGGGCTGTTGAAAGGTACAACAGCCCCTTTTTCTTGGTATAGTTGCTCAGATTCATTTTAGATATATTACTCTGATAAACAAAGTTATATATCTTTGAAGATGCAAACCATTTTTTATGGAAGTTAAAATTGAGGAGAGCTGGAAACTCAGACTAAAAGAAGAATTTCGGAAAGAATATTTTCTTGGACTTACATCATTTGTGAGAGAGGAATACAGAACAAAAACAATCTATCCTCCCGGTTCATTGATTTTCAATGCCTTTAACCTCTGCTCTTATAATACAGTAAAAGCGGTTATTATAGGTCAGGATCCGTACCATGGCCCTGGTCAGGCGCATGGTTTATGCTTTTCTGTAAGAGAGGGTATCGAATTTCCGCCCAGCCTGCTGAATATATTTAAAGAAATTGAGATGGATTTAGGGATAGTAAAACCTTCCTCAGGAAATCTTGAAAGATGGGCCTCTCAGGGAGTTTTACTTCTTAATGCCACTCTAACCGTAAGAGCTCATCAGGCTGGTTCTCACCAACGAAAAGGATGGGAAGAATTCACAGATGCTGCAATAAAAGTTCTTAATCAGGAAAAAAAGAATCTTGTATTCTTTCTCTGGGGCGCTTATGCTCAAAAGAAAGGAGAAACAATTGACGAGACCAAACATCTGATTCTTAAATCAGTACACCCCTCTCCTCTCTCTGCTTCACGCGGTTTTTTTGGAAATAAGCATTTCAGCAAATGCAATGAGTATCTTGAAAAAAATGGAATTGGTCCAATAAAATGGTGAATTTCATTTTATCTGTTCAATCGCTTTTTGAACCGTTCCACTCAGGTCTTCATATTTTTCAAATCCTATTGAAAGTCTGATCATACCAGGTTCAGGGTATTTGGCTCCCCAAACTGGCTCAACTGGCATAAGAATAGTATGCGGATCTCCAAGTGTTGGTATAAGTTTTATTTTCGAGGATACATTTCGGATAAATTCGCCACGTCTTCTTCTTTTTACATCAGCGTCCTTACCTGAGAAATCAAAAGTTATCATTGCACCAAATCCTTTGTCTCCAAATAATTTAAGTGCCTCTGAATGTGTTTCATGAGTTTTCAGACCAGGAAAGTATACCTTGTTAATCAATTGATTATTAGCTAACATCTCCGACAACGCTGAAGCATTTTCACATTGTTTTGTGAACCTCAATTCGAAAGATTGAAGCTGCGTTTGCAGCCTGTATGCATCATCGGGAGAAAGCATATGCCCGATAAACTTTCTGTATTCAATTGCAGATTTCATTATAAAATTATCGTTGCCACATACTACTCCGGCTGTCAAATTTCCATGACCTGAAAAATATTTGGTGGCACTATGAACAACAATATCTGCCCCATGATCCAGAGGCTTAAAAAGATGCGGTGTTGCAAAAGTATTGTCAACTATGATCTTTGAATTCCATTTTCTTGCTATTTCAATTACCTGAATTACATCTGAAACGATGAGCAAAGGATTTGATATTGTCTCTATATATACGAATTCTGGTTTTAGTGATTTTATAACCAGCTCAAAATCAGCGATGTCGTACCTTCCGTTCACAGGATTGAAACTATGTATGTCGAGCCCACGCCGTTTTTTAAGTATTGCGTCGGCATAAGATAATGTTCCTCCATATATTTCTGTAAAAAACAACCATGGGCGAGTGTTTTTCCCATTCTGGAAAATTGAGACAGCTGTATCAATAGCTGACATACCGGATTGTGTTAGGAGAGCCCATTTACACCCTTCCAGCTTCATTATCTCCTCCTCTGCTGAAACGACCGTAGGATTTCTATATCGCGAATAAATATAAAGATCAGGTTCTCTCTCATTGTCTGTTTCCTTTTTGAATGCATTGGAAATAGTATCAGCATCAAAAAGTTCAAAACCTGAATCCCTGTAGACAGGAACCCTGGAACTATTTATCTCCTTCTTTTTCATGATATGATAAAATTAAAAACTTGTTTATTTCGGATTTAATGTTAACCGGTTCGAAATCTGCATAATATAAGATCCTGTCAGCAAATTCTCCGGACAGGAAGATAATATATTTTATGGTATCGTTAGTGGCATTTCCTGATATCATGCTCAATGAAATTATCAGGAGAAATGCCATTCTGAATATTCTAAGATTAAAAAGTAGATTTATCGGTCTTTTTTTAATCAGGTAGTATAGATTGAAAAGTATTTTCACAGAAGCTATAAAAATAAAAGGGTAAACGGCATTTATCAGATATGAACTGATTAAAAGTCCTGTTAAGAATGTTTGTCCACTGTGAAATTTCATAAGTGTTGATCCGTCTGCAAATGTGTACACATTATCAATAGCTATAAGTAACAGTAAACCAATTAGTACTGAAACTAATTGCAACCAGTGATGATCTGTAACCAATGCAACAAAGCTGATTGCTGAATAAATTATAAATAGGATTATTTCTCTGCTTAACGGTGAATTTTTATAATTAAGGATGGCTTTACATGCTTTAACTTTTTTCCGGAGGTGAAAGATGGAAAATATTCCAGCCAGTACCAGCACAACAATAGATGAAATTGGATCAATTGATCTTCCCCCCAGCAGATTTGAAATGTTGAATGATGCTGAAAGTACGATGAGAAAACTAAACAAGATCAGGCTCCATTCACAGGAAATGCTTTTCTCCTCACTCAAAGGATTATTTCTTTGTATCTCCATTCCGGTTTCCGGAAAAATTCTGAGAGGAAACTGGTCCCTTGTGCCATTTATCTTTATGCCCGGATTAATATCTTTTTCAGGGAACCAATTCAAAACATCGTTTCCGGCGATTTCCGGTATTTCACCAAATCTGAGAGATCCGGTAGGGCATGCCGCAGTACAGGCAGGCTCATCTCCCTCCTGAATTCTTGAATGGCAGAAATCGCATTTCACAATAACACCGCTATGCAAATTAAGTTTCGGGGCATCGTAGGGGCAGTTCCAGATACAATACCTGCAACCGATGCATTTTTCACTATCGATTATTATTGCAGATGTCAAAGCATCTTTGGCAAATGCTCCTGTAGGACAGCCATAAAGACATGCAGGTTTTTTACAATGATTACAGGCAAGTGAAAGATGAGTGATGGGCAGAACAGAAATTGACTCAGTGTTATATGTGTAAATAGTCCTTGCAGACTCGGACCACCTGTTTTCCAGAAGACATGATGCGCTGCATGCTTTACAGTCAACACATAAATCGAAATTTATGATAAACCCTTTTCTCATTCACTATCAACTTTTTCAACCTCTACTCTGTTTCCATGAAATACGGCACCAAAGCCAATATCTGTCTCCTGAGGTTCGATAAGGAAATTTCCTCCTCCGCCTTCATTTAACCAGATTCCATTATTTAAAACTATGCATCCGACCGGAATCCTTCCTGTTACTCTGGCAAAACTTTCAATTGATCCTTTATGGTTATAAATCCTGATTTTATCTCCATTAATAATACTTCGTGATTCTGCATCAGTATATGACAATTCTGCTGCAGGGCTCTCGATAACCTGTTTAATAACCTCAAGGTTACCGAATTGTGAATGGATCCGGCTACCCGCGTTTGGTGTCATCAAAATCAAGGGATATTCAATGCCATTTTGTGCTTCTCTTTTTATTGGAATATACATTGGCAGCGGAGAAATGTTCCATCTTGTTTTCGCCTGATTGGAATAAAGTTCTATCTTGCCTGAAGGTGTTTTAAATTTCATGTCTTCATAGGCAATTTGTTGTAGACCAGGCGCTAACACAGGACCCATTCTAAGATCTTCAAGGTTGAGGCTTGAATGGCCTTTTATTCTGTTGTCAAGCCATTTTTCAATATTTTCATTGCCTGGTTCAGGTATTGACGAATTGTCAAATTCCAAACCCAGATGCTTCGCAAGATGATAATAGATCTCAGATTCCGGCATAATATCTCCTTCTGGAAAAAGAACTTTTGGTTTGAACTGAATATATGGAGACCAGTATGATCCAATGATATCAGATTGCTCAAACATATCTTTCGCCGGAAGAATAATATCTGCAAGTGAAGCCGTATCAGTCATGAACTGATCGACAACAACCTTGAATTCCATTTTTGTGAAAGCCTCTGCAACTGACTTTGAATCTGGTGATTGTAACATAGGATTGCCTCTTTCAATCCATGCAGCCTTTATTTTTGGATCTCTCATTCTTAACAGATCCACTCCAAGCAAAGCCATCGAGATAGACCTTCTAAATGGGGCATCATCGACAGGATGCGGATAATATGATAAAGGCTCTTTCGGATTGTCATAAATTGAGCTTTGAAGGTTAGCATAATTGAAACCTGCACCTGATTTCCCGAGATTTCCTGTGAGGATACACAGGGTCAATAAAGACCTTATTGTTTGTCCGCCATTGGTATACCTTTGCAATCCATAACCTGGTAAAAATGTAACAGGACCCCCGGTTCCGATAAGATGTGCCAGTTCAATGATCACCACTTTCGGAACTCCGGTGATCTTTTCACCATCCTCAGGATCTATTTCTAATGATTCTTTGAATTCATCAAAACCTGAAACATAGTTTTTAATAAATTCCTTATCAATCAGGTCATCAGCAATAAGCACCTTAGCTATTGCCAGGGCCAATGCAGCGTCCGTTCCAGGGACAGGTCTTATTAACATATCAGCCTTATCCGCAGTGGGTGTTCTTCTCGGGTCTATAACGACAACCTTACATCCTTTTTCTCTGGCACTTACAATAAAAGAGATCTCCTGGATATTTGTTTCAGCCGGGTTCTTACCCCATATTATTATAACCCTGGCGTTTTTTATATCCCATGGAACATTATGTTTTATCTCTCCTAACGTCAGGCGGATGGCTTCAAGACCTGCAGGCCAGCATAAATTTCCATAAGTGAGAGTTACACCACCAAATAGTTTCCAGAATGAATAACCAATCTCATTTGTAAGTCCAGCCATCCCGCTTCCACGGTACCATAATATACTTTTTGAACCATATTTCTCTTTTGTTGCTTTGAGTTTATCTGAGACAAGTTTAAAAGCTTCATTCATAGAAATTTTATAGAACTTCCCGTTTGTCGATCTTAGTAACGGGCTTGTAATTCTATCACGGGATTTTGATCTCTCGATGTACGACAGTCCCTTTATACATGGACCTTCAGGAGTAGCTAGATTGCCGCTGAAGGGCAAAATCCTCTTAATAGTATTATTCTCAATTTGTACTCTGAATGTACATGTACTATAACAATTTCGTGGGCAAGCAGTTATGAATTCTTTCATATTCTGAACTGATAAGGGCAAATTTATCAATATAACTGATAAAAAGAAAGAGGCCGAGCGGCCCCTTTCACAAACACTAACTAACCTAATCTAACCTAACCAACCTATAAAGTTCATGAGAACATTTACTGATAATAAAACAAACGCCGAACAGGTATGTTCAGCGAAGCTGTAAATATTTTATAAAAATTTGAAGATTTTTTTTATTTGAGACCCGATTCCTGAATGACATTACTTATAGCCAGTTTTTTCTGTGCATCACTGACAATAAATATCTCAAATGTCGCCTTAATTTGTCCCAGATATTGCAGATAAGCATAACTTGCTACAGTATCTGTCTTGTATTTCTGTCCGTTAATAATAGCAGAAATATTTGCTTTGGTAGGATAAGCCCTGTCAAACCTGTGATACGCTGATACGGAATCAGCTTTCAACAATCCGTAGTTAAATGTACTATCATATGTATTAACAGTCAGATTAGTCATATTCACAGTAGTGAGATTCCTTATCCTTACATCTGTCGGACCATATGGTTCTGTTGAAACTTTTTTACATGTAACTGCAAGGAGAATTACCGCGCATAATAATAAAAGTTTTTTCATAATCAGGTTTGTTATCTTGGGATAATAATATTCTGACCTGAAAATTAACAAAATAGTTGCAATATTCTTAAATTTTTTCAAGAGAATTTGCAGGAACCCATCCTTTATTTCCGTCAGACAATCTTATCTCGAACCATTCTCCTACTGCATCTTCTATGGTAACCCTGGTTCCTTCATGAAGTACAAAAAGGTCAGTCCCGCTATTATCCGGCGAACTCTTACCATTTACCAAAGGACTGAATATGATCGCTTTAGAGTTATTATAGATAAGGTTTCTGTTTCGAATGGAAAATGAAACAGAAAATAAACTAAATATCAAAAGAAAGACTGCAAACCAGAATCCAATTACTTTATACCTGTATCTTGGTGTATAAATATAAATTGATAATGCTATAAGGAAAAGAATAAAAGATGTTAAGCTGATCTGGGCCCATCGATTTGTTGAAAGTGTAAGTGAAAGAAAATTGTACCACGTGACAAAAAAGAGTTCTGGTATTTCAACAAATTTATCAACTACCAGTGTACGGGCAATCTGAAGATTGTACTGTACATCCTCATCTGCAGGTTTGAGAAGCAGAGCTCTTTCATAAAAAAGTATTGCTCCCGGGATGTTACTGGTTTTAAAATAAGCATTGCCAATGTTAAAATCCAAATTGGCTGAACGAACACCAGCTTTATAAACAGAGATCCATGTATCAAGTGCATCTTTATACTTTCCTGATGAATAAAGATTTGCAGCTTTATTGAATTTCTCGACAGAAGACTCCTGCCCGGAAGAATTAATAGCGGGAAGACCCAAAAGTAATATTAATAGTATTCTGATTGACAATTTCATTTTCTTAACCTATTGAGTTTTCAACTGTCTTAATGAATTTAAGCGCTCCTTCATATATTTCTGAAGCTTCAGTTCCAGATGATACAGGTGAGAATCTTGCATATTCACACTTGTCCAAAATTGTGGAGAGATTATTTATGAGGTCCTCATCAATTCCTTTTACTTTTAATAAATCAATCGCGTTATTCCTTGTAAGCTCTGATACAGGTATACTGAGTTTATCGCTCAGATACCCCCATAATGCTTTAAGTATCTCTTCATAAAATTCATCACCACCCGAATTCAAAAATGATGATGCCTTCTGCAATCGCTTGCCAGCTATTTTTGCAGCCTTACGGTTGCGGACTATTGAAAGGTCTGAATTGCGCCTGACCTGTTCCCGTCTTATAAAAAGTATGCCGAAGAAAAGTATCAGAGCGAACCCGTAAACCGTTGCAAACGAATGCTTTGACACCAATATCTGATCAGACATTTTGAGGCTTTTGGTGTCAGTTTTAATAAACCTGATATCTTTCCCAACGTATTTCACCTCTTCTTTCGAAACACCTCCATAGACAGTAACAGCTCCCTGATCGGCACCTTTTCGTGCATAGAATCTGAACTCTTTTGTAGTAAGCTTCTCATATTCCTTTTTGGCTGAATTGAAATATGTATAGGTCACTGAAGGTATCGTAAAGGCACCATAATGTCTGGGTATCAGAAGGTATTCGAATGTCTTTTGACCAGCTGAACCATTTGCATTATTGGTAAGATTATCGGTTATTTTCGGATCATAGACTTCAATGTCGGGCGATAGCTTCAAAAGGGGTGTGGCAGCCAGTTTGAGATTGCCGCTTCCTTTGATAGTGATTTTAAAAGTCAGGGCATCATTAACATTTATGGTATCTTTATTGACAGTTGCATTCATGGCAATATTTCCCACGATTCCGGAAAAATCATCTGGCTTGTTACCAGGTAATGGTTTAACCTTGATTTTTACAGGTTGGCTGGCAAGAGCCTTTGGGATAGTCTGATACGAAGCAAAAAAGTCACCAAAGAATGGGTCTGTCTGTCCTGATTTTTGTTGCAACAAAGCTGTTATTTCAACAGGATCAATCGTAATTTCACCGCTTATCTGAGGATACAGCAGGAACTGCTGAACTATGCCTGTGCCATAAATTTCTCCATCAACATTTTCTCGCTGGAGGGAAGAAAGAGGTGGCGTTTCAAGATTCTCTTTTAAAAATCCATTAAAGGCAGGAAACTTAACTTCGTTTAATCCTGACAAATTAACTTTGGTATATAATTTAATTGAAGCAATAATATGNNGTATTAGTATTTACCTGTCTTGAAGAAGCATTTTTTATTACCTCAATATATAGCGAATCTGATTTAAAATCTTTGTTTTTGTACTTGAACGTTGCGGGTGGAATTACATATTTCCCAGGATTCATTGCCTGTAGATAATATACATAGCTGTAGGAAGTTTCCTGTGATATCTTTCCATTAATTATCTGTGTACTTGAACTGTATGAGGTCTGGGGTCCCATAAGCTTGTAGAATCCTTCGAAAGATGGTCCGGAAAACTCTCCTCCACCAGAATTAATAGTCCACATTATTGTAAATTGTTCACCCGCTGTTACTACTCTGGGATAGTCGGCTTTAACGAATATATCCTGCCCTGACAGAGTCTGAGTCAACAAAAAAGTAAGAATATATGTTTGTCTTAATTTCATACTAAATTCCGGTTACCAGTTTCTAAGTGACCTGACTTTCTCTTGTGCAGCTTTAGCAAGTTTAACTTTTTCCTGTACATTTTTCTCGTCATTAGCTATTGCATTCAGTAGTCGCTGGGCATCCTCCTTTGAAATTCCCTGCTGCTGTTGCTGTTGCTGCTGTTGCTTTTGGTTCATCTGATTCTGATCTTGTTTATTATCCTGATTTTTATTCTGGTCTTTATTCTGGTCGTCTTTCTTATTGTCTTTATTCTCCTTATCTTGTTGATCCTTTTGCTGTTGCTGCTGTTGTTGAAGCTTTAAAAGGTCCTGAGCATAGGCAAGATTATATTTTGCTTCTTTGCTGCCAGAATTAAGCTTCAGTGAATTCTTGTAGGCTTGAATGCTCTCCTGAATTTTGTTGGCATTCAAAAGGGAATTTCCCAGATTATAGAGACTGGCAGATTTTTTATAATTATCTGTTAAAGCCGAAGAGTTCTCAATGAACTGTTTGCCAGCATCTTCATATTTTTTCTGTTTAAAGAGAGCATCTCCCAGGTTGAATCCTGCATCCTGAGACATTTTATTTTTATCAATTGCCTTCCGGTACGCAACTTCCGAGTCAGAAAACTTTTTTTCGTTGAATAACTCGTTGCCCTGCCGGATAAACTTTTTCTCTCCCTGTCCATAAATTGTAAAACTAAGTCCGGCAAACCACCAGATCATCATGAATTTAATATGCTTTTCAACGTTAGTCTTCATGAGAGTGTGTTTTTTACACTAAATCCTGATTTTAAAGATACGCAGGTTTGAAAGTCTTCTGTTTTTTCGTCCCATTATCATGAATTCGATAATCAGTAGTAGCAAGGCAGCTCCTGCAAATATCTGGAACTGATCACTATATTCAGTATACATCTTACCCTCAAGTTCCTGCTTCTTCAATTTTTTTATTTCATTATAGATCTCATCCAGCCCGATATTTGAATTATTAGCCCTGACGTACTTACCATTTCCTGCCACTGCAATCTCTTTGAGTATATTCTCATCCAGTTTTGAAATGACAGTGTTTCCGTCAGGATCTTTCAGGTAGTCTTTTTTTCCGTTTGAAGCAACTAATAAAGGTACCCCTTCTGCAGAACCAATTCCAATAGTATGGATAACAATTCCTTCTGCAGCTGCCTCTTTCGCCTTTGCAACCGGGTCATCTTCATGATTTTCTCCATCAGTTAAAATAACAATTGCCTTACTCTTTCCTGTTCCCGGGCTGAAAGATCTCATGCCAAGGTCTATCGCTGATCCAATAGCAGTTCCCTGTTTTGGAACCATATCAGGACTTATTGCAGAAAGGAACATTTTGGCTGAAATATAATCGGTTGTCACAGGTATCTGCGTATAGGCATCGCCGGCAAAAACAATAAGACCAATTTTATCATTATCGAGGGTTTCTACTAAGCGCGATATAGCCTGTTTGGCACGTTCAAGTCGGTTAGGCTGAATATCCTCAGCCAGCATAGAGTTACTGACATCCAGTGCTAAAATTACTTCAACACCCTGTCTTTTCACCTCTTCGAGTTTTGATCCGAACTGTGGTCTTGCAAGCATAATTATTGAAAGAGATATCGTAATGAGGATGAAAATAAATTTTAATGCCGGTCTTATTTTCGATAATTCGGGGATCAGTTTTTTAACCAGTTCGATATTACCAAATCTCTTCATCGCTTGTCTTTTTCGGTACTCATTCAAGATCCACAAAAGGATGAGCAGCGGCAATAAAAGCAGCAGATATAAATATTCCGGGTTGGCAAATCTGAATAACTGCATGATTATTTTTTATGTCAGATTCTTCAATAGTAAATTTCTTAAAATCACTTCCATAAGGATAAGGCAAAATGCTATAAGAGCAGGTTTACCAAACTTTTCCTCCTTCAGCTTGAACTGCTTCACCTCCATTCTCGATTTTTCGAGCTTGTCAATTTCAGCATAAACCTGTTTGAGCTTTTCATTATCTGTTGCCCTGAAGTATTTACCGTCTGTCATCCTGGAAATATCTTTCAAAATAGCTTCATCTATTTCGACCTGCATGTCCTGGTACTGTATACCGAATTGAGTCTGAACCGGATATGGTGCAACACCTTCAGTACCCACTCCTATTGTGTATACTCTGATTCCAAATGTTTTTGCAATTTCTGCAGCAGTCATTGGAGCAATAAGTCCTTTGTTATTCACACCATCAGTTAACAGAATTATCACTTTGCTCTTTGCATAAGAGTCTTTTATCCTGTTTACAGCCGTTGCAAGTCCTTCTCCAATAGCAGTTCCGTCTTCAATCATACCACATTTAATTTCACGGAGAAGATTAATCAACGCAGCATGATCGGTGGTAAGAGGACACTGAGTAAAACTCTCACCACTGAAAACAACCAGTCCTATACGGTCATACGGTCTACCTGTAATAAATTCCGTAGCAATATTTTTGGAAGCCTCCACCCGGTCTGGTTTAAAATCTCTGGCTAGCATACTTCCAGAAATATCAAGGGTTAGGATTATATCAATCCCTTCTGTCGATACATCCTGAAAATTGTCTGTTTTCTGAGGTCTGGCGAGAACAATAATAAATGAACCAATTGCTGCAATACGAAATACAAATAACAGATGCCGGATAAAATGTCTGAATGTCTTCCCTGATTTCTCAAAAGGACCTGATCCCGGAACCTGCAAGGATGCAACCGATCTTTGCTGTTTTAGAATATAAAAACCAACCATCAGAGGGATGATAAGCAATAAATAAAGAAAGGCTGGTTGTGCAAAATCTATTCCCTTCATGTCTTTTCCTTAATTGGTTCACTTTCTACCGGGTTTCCAATAATAACCGGGATAAGTTTAGTTGCATCCACAAATTCCCAGGCAAAATTAAACTGCAACTCATTTTCTGATGGTTCCGGATTAAATTTTGCAAATTTAACAAGGTCTGCACCTGTAAGTACTGTTCGTAACTTCCTGAAGGATTCATCTTCACTGAAACCTGTTTTTTTTAGTTCTGCAAGTGTCTCTATAGTAGTGAGTTCCATGGAGTATACTTTATACCTGTTCTCGAGGTAGAACCTCACAATCTCAGTAAGTCTTGTATAATAGCCTTTGATATCGCCATGCTGCCATAGCTTCTCAGCTTTAAGCCGCTCAAGTTGTCTGAATGCTATTACATGAGCAGGATCCTTTGGCAATTCCACAACCTCGCCTGTTTTCTTCTTCCGGATTTTTTTTATAATCCTGACGAAATACCAAACTGCTCCGGATAAAACCATAAACAACATAATCCATGGTAAGACCTCTCCTACAGTTAATGGAGCTCTATACGGCTTAATTATATCGAATATCTTTAAAGTTGTATCCGGTGGAGTAATTTTCACCCTCATAACCTCAAGTTGTGAATAATCAGAATAGAAGCGTTTTATCCCATTTGCTCCCTTCATTTCTGCATAAACAGGAGGAACCTGGTAGTAACCTGAATCGAATGATGTAACAAGATACTTTTGTCTGATCCTCAATCTTCCGTCTTTAAGAATAGAAGTATCAACTGAAGGACCTTTGAGAATCTCGATATTTTTTTGGAGGCTATCCTTAAAAATTTGGACAGTAAGAAAATAACTTACTGGCTTATCTATTGTAACGGTGAAATTGGTCTGATCGCCAATATAAATTCTGGAGGAATCAAATGCTGAAGTGACCTTGACATCCTGAGCGTTTATCCTATTAAAAGATACATATATATATAATAGTATGACAGAATACCTCTTCATTATGATCACCTGGTTTTAAATAGTTTTATCAGCGGCTTCACATAATCTTCACCGGTACTTATCATTGAGGAGTCAACTCCGCATTTTTTGAAAATATTTTTAATGAGATCGACGTGGTTATTCCACCAGTTTTCATATTCTCTTCTTGTCAGACCAGAAGATGTATCTATCCATTTTTCAATTCCTGATTCAGCATCAGATATTTTTATCAGACCAATATCAGGGATAGATTTTTCAGCGGGGTCATATATTTTAAGCGCCACAAGATCATGCTTATTTGAGGCTATCCTCAGAGCTTCCTCAAAATCGGGAACAATAAAATCAGAAATGATGAAGGCAGTACATCTCTTTTTAATTGCATTTGTAAGATAACGAAGAGGTTCATTGAGGTTTGTCAGGCTACTTTCAGGTTTAAAATCAAGCAGTTCTCTTATTATTCGCAGGATGTGTTTTCGTCCCTTAAGCGGTGGAATGAACTTTTCAACTTTATCTGAAAAAAAGATAACACCAATTTTGTCATTATTAAAAATTGCTGAAAATGAAAGCACTGCGGCTATCTCTGTCATTAAATCACACTTAAATGCAGATGAAGTTCCAAAGCTTCCAGATCCGCTGACATCCATAAGTAGCATAACAGTAAGTTCCCTTTCCTCCTCATATACTTTAACATATGGATGATTAAAACGGGCAGTTACATTCCAGTCTATGCTACGGATATCATCGCCATACTGATACTCACGTACTTCGCTGAAAGCGATTCCACGTCCCTTGAATGCGCTATGATATTCTCCGGCAAAAATATGCTTGCTTAAGCCTCTGGTTTTTATCTCTATCCGTCGAACCTTTTTTAATAGTTCTGCTGCTTCCACCTCTTAATTAATTATTCAATAAGCTTAATGGTAATATTAAATGACCACTCTTCTTCCTTCAATTCAATGAGATAATTCTTTCCATTTTTTGTTTCAGCCCAAAGGTTGTTTCCTTTTTTCTTATACTTGGAATCGAGTTCCTTAATTTCTTGAGCCCTGAGACTTTTATCACAAACCCTCCTTACACTTTTGCAGACTGACTGTTCATTCAGAAAAAAAAGCAGAGTTAGTGTTTCATCCTTATTTGAATATTTCAGGTACTTGAATGTGCTGTTATTTATAAAATTCTGAAAAGTCATTTCTTTCTGATTATCTGCCATATATTGGCGCACATCTTTCTCGCTATACCCTATCAGGTTTTGTCCGTTAAGGTTAAAACTTACAAGAAAACCTATGATTACTGAAACTAGAATTGTCTTCATAATGTGATTATTAAGGAACTTCAGTTACATTCAATATTTCTGATATTATATGATCCTGGTTAACATTCTCAGCTTCAGCTTCATATGTTAGTCCAATTCTATGACGCATTACATCGGCACATACTGCCCTGACATCTTCAGGAATTACATATCCACGTCTTTTAATAAAGGCAAATGCTTTAGATGCAAGAGCAAGATTGATCGATGCACGCGGTGAGGCTCCATATGATATCATATTCTTGAATACAGGGACGCCGAATTTTTCAGGGTTACGGCTTGCAAAGACTATATTCAGGATATAATTTTCAATTTTCTCATCCATGTAAACCTCACGAACAGTGTTCTTTGCTCTAAGAATATCATCAACCTTAAGAACAGTATTTGCATTTGGGAACACTTTTGCCAGATTTTCTCTTACAATACTTCTTTCTTCCTCCATCGTCGGATATCCGATGAGTACTTTAAGCATGAACCTGTCAACCTGAGCTTCAGGTAATGGATATGTTCCTTCCTGTTCAATAGGATTCTGTGTAGCCAAAACAAGGAAAGGTTCCTCTAGTTTGTAAGTCGATTCTCCAATCGTTATCTGGCGTTCCTGCATCGCTTCAAGCAATGCGCTCTGCACTTTTGCCGGTGATCTGTTTATTTCGTCAGCCAGAATGAAATTCGCAAAAACAGGTCCTTTTTTCACTACAAACTCCTCTTTTTTCTGACTATAAATCATTGTGCCGATCAAATCAGCCGGAAGAAGGTCAGGAGTGAATTGTATCCTACTGAATTTTGCATCAATAATTGAAGCCAGCGATTTAATTGCCAGCGTTTTAGCGAGACCTGGCACACCTTCAAGAAGTAAATGTCCATTAGCAAGTAAACCAATCAGAAGGCTGTCGACGAGATGTTTCTGTCCTACAATAACCTTATTCATTTCCATCCTGATAATGTCAACAAATGCACTCTCTTTTTCAATTTTTTCATTCAAAAGTCTGATGTCCGTAGTTTGCTCCATTGCAGAAAATTTTAATGTGACAAATATAATAAAATGGTCACGATTAACGGTATTGTCAATCACTCCAAATTTTATTATGCAAAAGAAATCAGCAATTCTGAAAATAGTTGTTAAGGTGTGTTAAAATATTCTTAAAAAGTACTTTATATCAACACAACTTTTTCTAATATAATGACAATTTTTCGGCTAAAACTTATTCGCGTACTGAAAATGGATTCCAAATAAAATTTCCTCTTGCTGAACTTCGGAAAATGAGTATCAGCAAAACCGGTACAAATGAATTGTTAATTGCTGAGGGGACAATAATAATAATAGGTAGAAATAGCAGGGAGAGGAAAAATACAACCCTGAACCAGATTGCTCCGCTTTTTCGAAAAATAAGATATAAGAGACAAATAATTACAGCAGGATTAAACCACAAAATATTAAGATTCCATTTCATCTGCTGATGATCAGTAAAGAAGTTGAAGAAGATCATTAAAACTGATAGCACCGAGAATACAGCGAACAGCAACAAATCAAGAATATTAATTATTCTACCCTTCTTAAACAGCGCTGTAATAAGAACAATTATTATAAAAAGCAAAGTAAAAATGAAAATCGGCGTAGTAAATAACATCGCTTTCGGTAACTGAGGTACGAATTCAAGAAGAGTCTCTCTGGAGCTAAGAAGAGGAGCCATTTTGTGGTCTCGGCTGACAACGGCCATAGTAAGATTTTTCTGAAGATAGAGCGGAAGAAACATCATGTCGCGGTAAGTTGATTTGACTTCACCAGGAGTGCCCATTATCAGATCAATACCCATTTTAAGCCATGGATAACTCTTTTGATACTCTCCGACCAATTCCCGGAAACTTGGCATAAGTCTCTTTTCTTCCGGAGGATATATCAGTCTTGGACCAACTGCTTTTTCAATCAGGTCCCGTATTCTTGTAGAACAATCATCATAAAAAAAGTCATATCTGTAGGAACGATTCTCCGGTAGTCTATTTACCTGAATAAGTGAAAGTAAAATTCTTTTTTCGGAAGATTCAAGGTTTATCTTTTGAGAGAATACCGATCTCTTTTCGTAATAATATTCGGGCATGAATCTTTGAAATTCAGATGTATCGAGAAGATAGTTAAGTCGTCCCTTTGCAAATTTCCAGANNCGTATGGCACTATGGCCATAAATAGAATATGTTTCTGTTCCAGGTGAACAGGTAATAAGATAAATTGTTGTATCCTGAACAGATTGAGAAGAGAGGTTTTTACTCATGAATACAAGAGCAGCAAGAATGATAACTAACACTTTTTTCATAAAAAAACATTTTATGTAAACGTAAGAGATTTTTATTAAAATGAAGCGAAAAAAAGGGTAGATTTGATCACCAATGAATTATCTGAAATTCTTTTAATCCGGTTAAAAATATAATTTTGCCAGAAACATGCTGTCCGATTTAATCATAATACTGATCACTCAAGATAATTTTCAATATCACTTTTATGAAGAATTTTGATCCGATCTGGATTTATATAGTNNAGAGTTTCTCTGAATCCCATGAAGCATATTGATCCATATGGATTCATAATGTTAATGATTGCCGGATTCGGTTGGGCAAAGCCTGTCCAGTTTAATGAGCAGAATTTGAGAAACCCCAGGACTGATGTAATTAAAATTGCTCTCGCAGGACCTCTTTCAAATGCTTTAACAGCAATGATCCTTTCTTTGGTTTTGGCATTTACAGCACCTTTCTTTGCGTCTGGATTTAATAATGTAATCTCAATTGTTACTGAAATTCTTTTCTACGCTATTTACATAAACTGGGGGTTATTTGTATTTAATCTGATCCCATTGCCCCCACTTGACGGTTCACATGTGCTCTTCCATCCATTAAAAAAATTTCCTGCTATTTACAATTCAATTTATAAATATGGAAGTCTTTTGCTTTTTGGAATAATCATATTAAGCGTTATTACAAAATCAAGCTTGATCCCGATTGGAAACTTGATTGAATTCCTTGGGAAAGGATTCCTGCATCTTGTAGGATACAGATAAAAATGGCTGAACTACTGAAAATAAATCAGAATCTATCTTGAAAAGATTTAGTATATTTCGTATTAAAATTATGA
>PMEC01000165.1:4819-4964 GCA_003155705.1 Bacteroidales bacterium | reverse complement strand
CTCAGGCGGGGGCCATCTCTCCTTAGCCTGCAAATATAAACAATTTGAGATGTACTTTCTCATATCTGTATATCCGGCAAACCAAAATAAAATTGTAAAACCTTATTCTTCTGAACTAATATTTATCAGGACTTGACGAATCTCA
>PMEC01000165.1:4168-4747 GCA_003155705.1 Bacteroidales bacterium | reverse complement strand
CACCGGATTATTTTTTATCTCATGATCTTCATTACCGGTAATTGTACCGATCAGATCTTCCCATTTTGTCGCGACTCGGATGCCATCTACAAGAATATTCTCCTTGGTATTGTACTGTCTTAATGCTACTGCAGATACATTAGTAAGATCTGTTTGTCCTGCATCCGTCAAAGGACCGATAGAAGGAGGGGAGGGTTCTGTTGAAGGAATGGATCCTGTTAAAATATAGAGACTTACTACGTCATTTAAAACCCCTTCAATAATTGAGTATTTAAGGATGATAAGATAAGTGGATCCTGTTGTAAAAGAAGAACCGGTTGTGTAGACTGTGTTCCCTGTTCCTTTTGAGAGTCCAAAATTAAACGAATTTCCTGTTCCTTTGATATAAACTCTTCCTCTTTGACTTGAAATGGAGGAATTGGCAAGATGCAGAAAATAGTCATTAGCAATAGCGTTGACTTTTACTAAAAATGCACAGAATACATTACCTGTCGTAACAGTAGTAAAAGTCTTATTAACATCTTCTCCATTATTTCCCAGCAGTGCAGACAACCCAATGTCTGAAGAAGGATAACCCTC
>PMEC01000165.1:0-4144 GCA_003155705.1 Bacteroidales bacterium | reverse complement strand
AGACAATCTCATAAAATAAAGATAGTTTTTCATTAGCACGTATGTTTTTGTTCAAAAGGAAATGCAGATGCAATATCTGCAAAAATTCTTTGAAAGTCAATACCTTTTATCATTATTGAATGATAAAAGTCTGAAATTATAAAGAGATTACCTTCGGTGAGCTCGCAAAGCTCGGTTCTTCGCTTCACTTCGTTCAGCTCAGAATCTCACAATTTAAATCGGACTGTAATTATTTCTTTCTTTAAAATCAATGAATTTCAGGTAAAATGAAATTGCTTATTATAGAAACAAAATTTGCCGGTATTCTCTAAAAACATAACTTCGTAAAAAAATCTAACCAAAATCTATAATCGTGAAAAAATTTCAGAAATTCTCCATCCTGAGTTTGCTTCTTGCCGTTGCTCTTTCTTCATGCAAGAATGAGCCAAAGGTTGATTTAAGCAACCCGTTCTTCCATGACTACAAAACTCCTTTTGACGTTCCTCCGTTCGAAACAATAATGGTAAAACATTATATGCCGGCGTTTGAGAAAGGAATGGCTGACTGCAGAAAAAATATAGAGACTCTTTTAAAGGACTCCAGAACGCCTGATTTTGAGAATACTATCCTTGCACTCGATAATTCCAGAGATCTTCTTTCAAGGGTATCTGAAGTGTTTTTTAATCAGACACAGGCTAATACAAATGATTCACTTCAGAAGTTAGAGGTCGAAATATCACCAAAATTATCAGCCTTAGAGGACGAGATAAGACTAAATCCTGAACTGTTCAGGAAAGTAAAATCTGTTTATGAGAACCAGGCAAAATTTAACCTCAATGATGAACAGAAATACCTTTTGGAGAACCTATATAAAGAATATGTCCGCAATGGAGCAAACCTTGGCAAAACAGATCAGGATACACTCAAAGTCATTAATCAGAAACTATCAGTTCTGACTGTAAAATATGGCCAGAATGTGCTTTCGGAAAATAATAAATTCAAATTGTTCATTTCAAAGAAGGAAGACCTGAAGGGACTGCCTGAAACGGTAATATCAGCAGCCGCTGACGAAGCAAAATCTGCCGGAGCTGAAGGTAAATGGGCATTTACTACGAAGAAACCCAGCATGCTTCCATTTCTTACCTATGCTGAAAACAGAGAGCTTCGCAGAGAACTTTACAGCGCTTATTGCATGCGTGGGAACAACAGTAATGACCTTGACAATAATAAACTTTTTGCAGAGATAGTGAAACTTCGCGCAGACCGGGCAAAACTTCTCGGTTACAAAAATCATTCATCGATTATTCTTGAACCAAGAATGGCTAAGACTCCTGAGAATGTTTTAAAACTTCTTAATGACCTGTGGGCAAAAGCTATTCCCGTTGCCATTAAAGAACGGAGTGAAATGCAGAAAATTATTGATAAGGAAGGTGGTAAATTAAAACTTGAACCGCAAGACTGGTGGTACTATGCCGAGAAACTAAGAAAACAAAAATATAATCTGGAAGAAAGCGAGCTCAGACCTTATTTTAATCTGGAAAATGTCAGGAATGGTGTTTTTGCCGTTGCCAATAAGCTTTATGGAATTACATTCACCCCAATCAAAAACATTCCTCTTCCTCATCCTGAAGCTCAGGCATTCGATGTAAAAGAGGCAAACGGTTCTCATCTTGGCGTGTTGTACATGGATTTTCACCCCAGAGCCGGCAAACAACAGGGTGCCTGGGAAACGACCTACCGCAGCCACCATGTTGTAGATGGCAAAGAAATTACTCCTGTTGTGAGCATGGTTCTGAATTTCACGAGACCTACAGGAGACACTCCGGCCCTTCTCAGTATGGAGGAGGTAACAACTCTTTTTCATGAATTCGGACATGCCCTGGAAAGCCTCTTTAGCAAGGATACCTACAATCAAACTTTTGTAGCCACGGATTTTGTGGAACTTCCATCTCAATTGATGGAACATTGGGCAGTTGAACCTGAAGTGCTCAATATGTATGCAAAGAACTACAAAACAAATGAACCTATTCCTGCTGCATTGATTGAAAAGATAATGAAAAGCGGGTACTTCAACAAGGGATTTGAAACGACAGAATATCTTGCCGCCAGCCTTCTCGATATGGCTTATCATACTCTTGATGCACCTGCAATTATTGATGTTCAGAAATTTGAGAAAGATTATCTGAATAAAATCGGACTTATTCCTGAAATTATATCACGATACAGAAGCACCTATTTCATTCATATTGTTATAGATGGATATGATTCAGGATATTATGGCTATATCTGGGCCGCAGTTCTGGATAATGATGTATTTGCGGCTTTCAAAGAGAAAGGTCTGTTTGATCTGGCAACAGCTGCATCATTCAGAAAAAATATCCTTGAAAAAGATGGTACCATGGATCCTTTGAAAATGTTCGTCAACTTCCGCGGAAGGGAACCTGAAATAGGACCTCTCCTGAAAAACAGAGGGCTAAATTAAGTTCTTCAGAAAATTACCAGATAAGAGCTGCCTAAGGGTGGCTCTTGTTTTGATTGGGTGAAGAGGTGAATGGGAGAAAGGGTGATAAAAAGACAGAAAACAAAAGACAAAATTGACAGAAACCCGTTTCTTCTTCAACTTTTCAACTTTTCAACCATTTATCTGAATGCCTTTTCAATTTCATCCAGCGAAACACCCAATATCTTAAGAGAAATGTTGTTAAGTAGTTTTTTATCTCCGGTGAGGTGTATTGATGTCTGAGTATGAGATATGCTTTTCCCTGGTGCCAGAGCTGCAGCTGGAGAAGATGTTTCAAGTTCATAAAAAGGACCCATCTGACTTCCGTCAACCAGCGGACCATCATTGTAAGAATTGAGAGCATCTCCTGAATACGGATTCTTTTGAATCTGCCAGGATGAATTAACGTAATCTGTCACATTTTCAGGCAGTTTGCTGATAAGGAGAGTAAGTATATTATTCTCTGCATCATAACTTCCCATAACACCGGCAGCCCTTAATGGATTGAGTCCGATTTTACCCCTGCTTTTGCCGTCTGCTTTGAGAAAGATATGATTACCTGTAACTTTAAGCCTGTTTGCAGAAATTTTACCAAAATAATTGTCATTTACCTTTATCCCCAGTGTTTTTTCATCTCCTTCTCGAAAAGGTATTGCAATAACTACCGAATCTGAAGGGATAAACATTCCGAGCATCCATATTGAAAGCAATCCGCTTGTTTTCTTCCATTCATTTTTACCTTTATTGATAAGAGTGTTTTTCGAAGAATAGGCAATAAAATTTAATCCTGAAATATCAATTCCTTGCTGGTTAAGAAGATCTTTCCCGGAAAGAAGTATAATGTCTCGTTTAATTCCAAATGAAAGAACTGTTCCACTGTAATTTTCTATTACTTCATTACATTCGAGACTTATAGTAGTATCTGACTGTGAAGTAATGATAAATGGTTTGGTGTCAATAAAAGGAGGAGTTTGCCAGTTCTCAAATGTAAACTCTTTACCCTTGCTGAAAAAAATTGAGAATTGACCGCCCTCAGGTCCAAGCCAAAGACGCTCCTCACCTCCATACGCATTTATGTGAGGCAATAATTTCCCTGATGCAATAAGATCCCGGTTCACCCATCCGAAACTGAATCCGGAATCGCCTTCAGCGGTACTGGTCATTACTCTTCCCTGCCATGCAGGAACAATCAATAGGGCAGATTTGTCCTTCTTCAATTCAACAAAGGATGTATACTTCTTAAGGAAGTTTTTGTTGTACCCATAAAGTTTGGTGCTGTCCGATACCATATATTTTTCTGTTTTAACAATTTTGTTTTCCTGCTTTGAACCACCGCAAGATGATACTATCAGGATTATGAAAATCAGATAATAACTTTTGTTCATGGAATGGATTCTTAGTAAAAATTGAAATGGATGTAATTTCTGGTTTTGGCCCGGGGATTCATTTAAGATTTAAATTTATTATTTCATCAAGACTCTCTTTGGTTATTGGTTTTGGAAGATAGCCATCAAAACCTGCATCAAGAATCCTGCTTCTGTCACCGGCAAGAGCGTAGGCTGTTTCAGCTATGACCTTCATTTCAGGTACAAGCTTTTTAATCTCCTTCATAGCAATATAACCATCCATGACAGGCATTTTAATGTCCATCAGAACCAGGTCAAT
>PMEC01000115.1 GCA_003155705.1 Bacteroidales bacterium | reverse complement strand
GCTGTTTTTAGCTTTTTAAGATCCACAGGATAATTTCCTCCTCGTTGAGTCCATGTTCCCTTTATAGTTGTGTCATTAATTATAGTCCCATTGTATTCAGCCATAAGCAGAGGTGCCTGGATTATCAGCTCTTCATTTTTAAGTATTACACGTCCTAGAGGAATATTTTTAGCCCCCTGGTCAGGACTGTCTGCAGTAGCTATCAGACTATCCTTCTCATTTAATTTAATATTGAAGACCAGCCTTAATTCAACGGCACTTACAGATATTTTGCCTAGCCAGGAACCAGATAAAATATTCTTGTAATTTGTGTTTTGAGCAGATAATGAAAGCGTAAACATTATCAGACTGAAAAGTATAGAAATGGCGCCAATTCTTTTCATATAAATAGTTTGTGAAGTTGAGTTAATCAATTTTAATGGCAAAGGTATGAATTTATCCTCAACCCTTTAAACTCTTTCAACTTTTAGCCTCCGAAGCCTTGGCAAAGGAGGCCTTTCAACTTTTCAACTTTTCTTTCGTATTTTTGCAGTTATTAAATTTTGATTCTATGCGAACTGTTGATACAAAAGGGCAGAAATGTCCGGTCCCTATAATTGAAACAAAAAAGGCTCTCAGGGCAAGTCAGAAAGGTGAATCTTTTTTGGTATTGACAGACAATAAGACAGCCTTTTCAAATATTTCCAGGTTTCTGAATGACAATAAAATAAAGTTTTCCGTTTTAGAGAAAAGCGGAGAATGGATTTTTAATATTACCAATGAAACCGGAGAAAACATTACCACCGCGGCAGAGGATTATTGTTCCGAACCCATAGCTCATCTCGAAAAGGGGAATTATATTATTGTTCTGACNNGCATTGAAGGATCTTGACAGGTTACCACAGAAAATGGTATTCTATAACAAGGGTGTTACACTTGTAACAAAGAACTCACCTGTTATTGAACATCTGAAGGATCTGGAAAAAATGGGAGTTGAATTACTGCTGTGTGCCACTTGTGTTAACCATTACTCACTGGAAGCAAGTATTGGAGCAGGTACTCTCAGTAATATGTACACTATTGCAGCTACAATGGCTTCTGCAGGACATATCATAAGGCCATGATTATTATGACATATAAATATGAAAATTGATCTGCTTCAGATGGTTGAGCAGGGAGGCTGTTCATCCAAAATTCCTCCGAAGCAGCTTGAAGAGGTGCTCAGATATCTTCCGATAGCTGAAGATCCTGATATTCTGGTCAACATAGATACTCAAGATGATGCAGGAGTCTACAGAATTAATGATGAACTGGCACTAGTTTTTACTACTGATTTTTTTCCTCCTGTCTGCAGTGATCCTTATGAGTTCGGCCAGATTGCTGCGGCGAATTCAATAAGCGATGTTTATGCAATGGGAGGTATGCCGATCCTGGCTTTGAATATCATGATGTTCCCGGCATCAAAACTTCCTGTTGAAGCTTATTCACAGATAGTTAAAGGAGGATTTGACAAAGCCACAGAAGCAGGTGTCAAAATAATCGGTGGTCATACTATTGATGATACAACACCAAAATATGGTCTTGCAGTTGTGGGATTTGCTCATCCGAAAAAACTGACCACAAATGCCGGAGCTAAACCAGGTGATATTCTGATATTGACAAAACCAATAGGTTCGGGTATTATTTTAGCTGGACATCGTCTGGGAATGACAGGTGAGGCTGATCTGAAAGAAGCACTTGAATATATGAAGCTTCTTAACAAGTCGGGTGCTGAGGTGATGAAAAAATTTGGGATAACAGGAGCCACAGATATCACCGGGTTTGGTCTGGCGGGTCATGCTTTGAAAATGGCAAGAGCCGGCAATGTTTCAATAAATATCACCATGACAGCGGTTCCGCTGATGAACAGTACCCTGAAACTTGTGGATGAAGGTTGCATTCCTGGAGCGTCGTTTTCCAATCTCGATTATTCCGAAACTGATACTGATTTTTCAGTTGATCTGAACTATAATTTAAAGATGATCGCATTTGATGCCCAAACCTCCGGAGGTCTCTTGATAAGTGTTCAGGAATCCAAAGCTGAAGAGATGCTTTCTGAACTGAAATCAGCCGGATTAAACATGTCAGCAATTATCGGCTATGTGACAACCAGGAAAGAAAAATTGTTATATTTATCATCCTGATTAAATAGTTCTGTTTATTTATCAAACTGGATTTCATGAAAAGAATTCTTCGCCTTCTAGTCTGGCTGATTATTATGCTATTGGTAATCATAGTAATAAAAACCCTGTTATTCAAATCATTACAAGTTCAGACTGAAAAGGTGGCAATCTCATCATTCGGAAATGAGAGTATTGACCATCTCTCACAGGCTGTTAGATTTCCAACTGTTTCATATTCAGCAACATCTCCGGTCGATACCATGGCATTCACCGGATATATAGATTTTATAACACGAACATACCCAAAGATTAACCAGAAACTGACAAGGGAGGTTTTCAATAACTTTAGCCTTTTATATACCTGGAAGGGTAAGAATCCTGCCCTTAAACCCGTGATCCTGATGGCTCATATGGATGTTGTTCCGCCGGGAGATACGACTTCATGGGTAAAGAAACCCTTTTCAGGCGAGAATGATGGAAAATATATCTGGGGAAGAGGCACTCTTGACGATAAGGCAGCNNCCTGAAAGAACAGTTTATCTTTCTTTCGGACATGATGAAGAAATAAGTGGGGCAAGAGGTGCCGGTACAATTGCAAATACGCTGAAAGAAAGAGGAATTGAAGCAGAGTATGTTCTTGATGAAGGGTTGGCTATTACAAAAGGTATGGTCCCGATGATGAAGAAACCTGTTGCATTAATTGGTACATCGGAGAAGGGCTATCTCTCTGTAAAACTGACTGTTGAAATGGCCGGAGGTCATTCATCAACTCCAGAAAAGGAATCTGCTGTAATAGTTCTGAACAAAGCAATTTATAATCTTGTTAATAAGCAGATGAAGCCAAAAATAACAGGTCCTGTCAAAGATTTTATAAGATATATTGGTCCTGANNAAGCGGATCAGGAAATGCTCTTGTCAGCACAACAACTGCTCCAACAATGATTCAGGCAGGAATAAAAGACAATGTAATTCCGACAAGAGCGGAGGCAGTCGTTAACTTTAGAATTTTGTCTGAAGAGACCTCTGATGATGTCCTCAAACATATAGAAAATGTTGTATCCGACAAAAGAGTAAAAATCATTCCATTGGAAGAAGGAAAATCTGAACCTGCTCCAGTATCACCCACAGGTGTAAAAGGTTTTTTAAATATCTTCACGGTTTTACGTCAGATTTATCCTGAAGCGATAGTTGCACCAACAATGATGCTGGGATCATCAGACAGCAGACATTTTATAATTTTAACAAAAAATATTTATAGATTTGCCCCGATTGTTGTCAATTCCGAGGATATGGCAAGAATACATGGTTTGAATGAAAG
>PMEC01000180.1 GCA_003155705.1 Bacteroidales bacterium | reverse complement strand
GATACTGCCGGGAAAGGAACAGGAAGAGATGAACCCTTACTAATGACAATAAAATATGGTAATGGAAGAATCTTCCATACTGCAATGGGACATGCCGATTCTTTGGGCGGACCGGCTATGCATTGTGCAGGTTTCATTGTTACCCTCCAACGTGGAGCCGAATGGGCCGTAACAGGAAATGTGACACAAGCAATGCCTTTTGATTTTCCTAATGCTGCAGGTGTCGTGCTCAGACCCGATTTCAAAGCGCCTACACTTAATGACGATATAACGAATATTGTAAACTATGATCTGGGTAAAAGCACAAAATACTATACGGATTTCCAGGCTAATATCCGTAAAGCATCGGGAGATTCCCTGAAGCTGCTGACATATGAAAAGATGATGGTTGATATTCTTAAAAATCCAAAAGCAAGTGTTGAAGCAAAGAAACTAATGCTCCGGGAGTTAAGCTGGATGGGTTCCGGATATTGTGTTCCTGTTGTTAAAGAGCTGGTTTCAAATGCAGATTTAAAAGATGAAGCTGATTTTGCATTGGCAAGACTTCAGCCCACCAAATGATCACCCCCTTCCCGGCCTTCCCCCCAGGAGGGGAAGGAGTAAAATCAAGCATTTTTTAAGTCCCTCCCTCTTGGGGGAGGGATTTAGGGAGAGGTTAAAAGAATGATATTGAACTGGTTATGTTATTAAGTACCTTGTTATGCTTTCATTGGTAGTACCCATATTTAATGAAGAGAAGCTGATAGATGAACTGGTCAACCGGACAGTCTCTGCAGTCGAATCTTTTTCTTCAGATTATGAGGTGATTTTTGTTGATGATGGCAGCACCGATAATAGTCTGAACAGCTTGCTTTTACATCAACAGAAAAACAAAAGGCTTAAAGTCCTCGCTTTGTCAAAAAACTTCGGTCATCAGGCTGCATATACTGCCGGACTGGAATTTACAAAAGGCGATCTTGTAGCGATGATGGACGGAGATCTTCAGGACCCCCCTGAAATACTGTATGATTTGTATCAAAAAATAACCAATGATGGATTCGATATTGTCAGCGGGAAAAAAACCGGGCGGAAGGGTAAACGGAATCGTAATTTTTATGCCTTCCTTTTTCATCTCCTCTTCAAAAATATTGGGGAAATTGAAGCGATGGAGAATTCCGGAAATTTTTCGATGATGACCCGTGAAACAGTAAATGAATTGCTAAAGATGAAGGAGAAAGTACGTTATCTGCCTGGTCTCAGAACGTTTATCGGGTTTAAACAGGGGTATGTTGAATTTGTCCGTGATGATCGTTTTGAAGGTAACCCGAAAATGAGTTTCAGAAAACTGTTTATGCTGGCAACTGATGCAATTTTTTCATTCTCAAAGTTTCCTTTACGTTTATGTCTGATTCTTGGTACTACAGGAACAGTTGTTTTTATGCTTGCCGGCATTTACGTGCTTATTGCAAAAGTCTGCGGTTTTGCTATAACTGGCTGGTCTTCAACTTTGCTTAGCATCTATTTTCTGGGATCAATCCAACTTGTTTTCCTTGGAGTTCTGGGAGAATATATTTATCGTAATTATAAGGAATCTCAAAACAGACCAATCTATTTCGTCAGGAAGTTCTATGACAGTTGTTCAGAAAAATAAATGGAAGAGAAGAGGTTAAAATATATCTTCCTGTTTTGTTCGGCTCTGCTTCTTGGTCTGATGCTTCTGATGAGCAGAAATGCCGGCGTTACCTGTGACGAAGTCCTTCATTATAATCAATCTGTCTCTGTTTATAATTATTATGCCTCACTGGGGAAAGATCAGGCTGCTCTGAACACTCCTGTAACACATCTTCAGTATTATGGTCAGTCATATGATAACCTGGTAACAATTCTTATCAGGTGGTTTAAGATTGATGATATATACATGTTTCGTCACATAATGAGCACCATCGCAGGCTGGCTTACAATTTTCATTACAGCATTATTTGCAGTGTGGATATCAGGATATGGAGCCGGAATAATTGTGATTTTTCTTTTTGCAGTTTCTCCTACATTCCTTGGTCACGCCCAGAATAACCTCAAAGATATTCCATTTGCCATGGGTTATATTGCCGGTATCTATTACATACTTAAATTTCTGTACTCAGAATCAGGAAATTCCGGAAGAAATATTCTTCTTCTTATTATAAGTATGGCTTTTTGTATAAGCATCAGGGCGGGGGGATTGGTTCTGATATGTTACCTTTTCCTGTTCTTTTTTCTCTATTGGCTCTTTAAATATCTGAAAGAAAGGCGTGTAGATATCCGGGAGATTAAGAATAAAATAATCTGGTCTGTAATAATTTCTGTCACTTCATATTTTCTCAGCATCCTTTTATGGCCCTATGCCCTTCAGAATCCATTTCTTAATCTCTGGAAATCATATCGCGTGATGGTCCAATTCCCTGATACTTTCCGTCAGCTTTTTGAGGGAAAAGTTGAATGGTCTGATTTTATGCCATGGTATTATTTGCCTGAATATATTGCTATTACAATTCCAATAATTGTCTCTTTAGGATTAATACTGTTCATAATCTTTTCAAAAAGAGTTTTCAGTTCGAGTAAGTCTTTTATTTTTTGTTGCCTGATCTTTTCAATACTCTTTCCTGTGGTTTTTGTTATTGTAGAAAAATCAAATCTCTATAGCGCCTGGAGGCAGTTTCTTTTCATCTATCCGGCAATAGTTCTATTGGCATCAATCGGATTCCTACAGTTATTTCAGGTCATTAAAAACAAATATTTGTCCTGGGCGTTAATTGTTTTAATGGCAGTGTTTTCCATCAATCCTCTGAAATTCATGATATTAAATCCTGAATATTCTTATATCTATTATAATCAGCTTGTTGGAGGCCTTAAAGGAGCTTATGGCAGATATGAAACAGATTATTATTTTGTTAGTCTGAAAGAGGGTTCGGAATGGCTTATAAACTACCTTAAAGAAAAAAAGATCACAGAACCGATAAAAGTAAGGGCCAATTTTTCAGTAAAATGGTTTTTCAGGAATCATCCTGAAATTCATAACGATTATTTCAGGTTTGAGGAGAGAAGCCAGTACGATTGGGATTATGCCATAATTACAAACAGATATATTCCTCCATTTCAGTTAATTAATAAATTTTGGCCCCCGGAAAATGCAATAAAAATTATATATGCTGATCAAGTGCCTGTCTGTGCTATTCTTGATAGAAAATCGAAGGACGATTTTTATGGATATGAGGCTTTGCAAAACGGCAGAACCAAAAATGCACTGAAATTCTTTGAACAGGCTTTGAAGATAAATGATAGAGATGAAATGATTTATTATAATTTTGCAACGGCATTATTTGATGACGGTCAATTTGAAAAGGCAGATACGGCATTAAAGAAATGTCTGGAAATTAATCCGGATTTCGACCTTGCTTTAATGTATCTAGGAAATATTGCGGCTGCACAAAACAAAACAGATGAGGCAGTTGAATATTATAAAAAAGTAATAAACGTAAACCGGAAATACATTGAAGCATATGTGGAGTTATCAAAACTTATTGCAGATAAGGATGTCTCTAAAGCACGTACCCTTTTAAGAACATGCCTGACTTTGAGTCCGCGTTACAAACCTGCAATTATTGCCTTAGCTGATACATACAGGCTTTCAGATCCGGAGATTGCAAAAAAATATGATGATCTGGCAAATAGTATTAAACAATAAAGCGTNNAATGAAAAAAGCAATTTTAATCTTATCGTTGGCTGGTGCTCTTATGACGGTTAATTCATTGAAGGCAATATCGCAGGATAAGCCGAAGCCAAAAAAAGATACTGTTAATATGGATACCGATGCCAAACCAAAATTTTATTATGCAGTTGAGGATGACAAAGCAAAACCACCTCTCAAAAAAAGTGGTGGGTCCACAGCAACCATTGTTATGATAGCCGGCGCTGCGGTAATAATCGGTATTACAGTTTTCTTCCTTCTGAAAAAGAAAAAGAAGTAACTTCTAAGTTTGCTTTTCAGATTGTAACCCAGGTATTCCCGTTTTTATTGGAATTGACAACAGCGTGTATGAACTTCATACCACGAACTCCATCATGCACCGTTGGAAATTCGCCAGGGTTGAAAGCTTCACCTCTGATTGATTTTGCCATACCTTTATAAATATTAGCTACAGCTTCATATATCCCTTCCGGATGACCGCATGGCATTGTATGACTCTTTTCTGCAAATTCTGTATTATAACCGTGAGCTGGTTTGAATACTTTAACAGGCTCAGAATCGCTTAACATGTACAGATAATTCGGATTTTCCTGGCCCCATTTCAGACTTGCTTTAGAACCATAAACTGCAATTGTCAGGTTATTCTCTTCCCCGGTTGCAACCTGGCAGGAACGAATCACTCCTTTTAGTTCTTTATCAAAACGGAGCATGACAGTACCGTCAAGATCAAGCTGGAAACCTTCTTTAACAGGGTTAAGATCAGAAAGTACCTGCCTGATCTCAAGACCTGTCGTGTATTCGATCAGGTTGAACGCATGGACGCCAATATCACCCATACAGCTGCTGGCTCCGGATTGTTTTGGGTCGAAACGCCAGACCCCTGTTATGCGGCTGCCGGCTCCATGGATTATTGAATTCACCCATCCCTGGTAGTATTGGGCATCAATCCGCTGGATAGTTCCCAATGCTCCACTTGCTATCAATTCTCTCATCTGGCGAACCATTGGGTAGCCGGTATAGGTATGTGTCAATGCAAATGTGAGTTTATTTTTCCGAACCAGGTGTTCAAGTTCGATAGCTTCCTCTACAGTCATTGTCATGGGCTTTTCACACATGACATGGAAATTATTTTCAAGCAGCATCCTGGCAAATGGATGGTGGAGATAATTTGGTGTAACAATTGACACCATCTCAATCCTTTCTCCTGCCGGAAGAGCGAGTTCACCATTTATGAGTGATTCAACACTTTCGTAACAGCGTTTTAAATCAAGTCCCTGCTGACTGGCAAATTCCTTGCTCTTTTCATAGTCGACATCAAACACACCCCCGACAAATTCATAATCGTTGCAGATTCTTGAAGCGCGTCGATGAGCATCTCCGATGAAAGCTCCAATGCCTCCGCCGATCATTCCCATTTTAATTTTTTTCATAGTATTCTTGTAATAAAAATATTATTATAAAAGTCTAATAATTAATGTATTGCCAGTTCGTTTAACCCCTAGCGGCTGTCGAAAGGGGGTAAAATTATAGCTTTTTTACTTTGTGTTCCTTAGTGTTGTACTTTGTGATCCTTTGTGGTTCAATGATTTAGGTTTAACCACAGAGGCACACTAAGGTTTACACGAAGGTTCACAAAGGACTTTTTCAACATCCCCGATAGGGGGTTAAACTTTCTTCCTTTTTAAAAAATAGAGGTAAGTAAAGGCAACAATCAATATGCATGGAACAATTGCGACATATAGTAAGGTATGAGCGCCTCCACTAAGTTGCACTTGTGCCCATGTTGCTGCTTCTTTTGTTCCGGCTGCTGCTAATTTTAAAACTGTTAGAGTCTGACCTGCAGGAATTGCTGCGGCTGTCTGCGCATCAAATATTGCACCCAAAACAGGCTGGGCAATAGCACCTCCAAGGAATCCTATTCCACCCATGATTGCAAGACCTAATGCTCCGCTTGTCGGGATATTCTCTGAAACAAATCCAAGCATTGATGGCCAGAAAAATGCTACACCAAGAGCGAAAACTGCAGCAGCAGCGAAAACCATGCCTCCACTCGTATATCCAAGAAGAAGGAGACCTGCAAATGCCAGTATTGCTGAAACGAGCAATATAACAGTTGATTTGAGGTTGTGAATAAGTGTTCCACCAAACTGCCTTGTAACAGCCATTATTCCTGATATCCATACCAGCAGAAGAATAGGATTGTGTGAAACGTTAGACAATAATGCAGCTATCCACTGATTTGTTCCAAGCTCCGTTGAGGCAGTAAGAAGCATGCAGAAGGCCATGAAAAGGAACAGTGGACTTACACAGGCTTTCAACATATCTTTATAAGTGAAACCAGACACAACACGCTCTGTCTGAGGAAATTGCTTTTTAAGGAACATGTATCCATACGCGAGCGTTGGCAGTAGCATCATACCCATAGCCCACCTCCAGTTGGAAAGTCCAATATTATTAAACAGGTATACAACCAGCCCACCAATCACTATTCCGGTAGGAAACCAGGCATGAAAACGGTTCAGACGGCGGGTCTTTTCTTCAGTGTACATGCTTGTAATAAGAGGGTTACATGCAGCTTCCACACTTCCATTAGCTACACCTATAAAAAGTGTTGAAATGAATAAAGTCCAGAACCCTGTAGCGATGATGGTAAAAATTATACCAACAACATGACAAAAAAATGCAATCGTAACAATTCGTCCGATACCTATAATATCAACCAGCGGGCCACCTAAAAACATTGCCAGGGTAAAGCCCCAGAAGGCCGTACCTACAATCCAGCCGACCTGAGTATGGGTCAGATGGAACTCTGTTGCCCATGATTCCACGAAAGAGCCTCTCGTTGCAAAAGCAAGTGCTGTGACGACTAATGCAACACAACTNNGCATTAAATAAACGGGTTTTATTAACAGCCTCCATAATTAGGTTTTTAAAATGGTTTAGTATCTAAACAATTATTTGATAATTTAATCTGTTTACTTTTCAAAAGCAGCATCAAAAGCAATATTTGAGGCTGGAAAATCAATGGCACGGACAAATTCGCACGCCTCTTTTGCTCCATGTTCCCTGTCCATNNCCGCTGTCTTCCCATTCAACCGAAAGAGGGCCATTATATCCAATACTGTTAAGAGCTCTGATTATTTCCTCAAAATTTATATTTCCACGTCCCAGACTCCTGAAATCCCAGTAACGGCCTCTTGTTCCGAATTCTGTATGACCTCCGAATACACCTGCTTCTTCAGCTCCTTCCGACCAACCTACATCTTTCATATGAACATGGAAGATTTTTTCACCAAAGGCATAGATAAATTTCACATAATCAACTCCCTGGTAACCAAAGTGTGAAGGATCGTAGTTAAAGCCAAATGCAGGATGATTATCTATTGCTTTCAATGCTTTGCGTGCNNGATTCCCAACTCCTGGTACTTGTCAAGTATCGGTTTCCATCTGGATGCGAATTCAGAAAAACCATTCTCGATCATCGACACCGGTACAGCGGGAAAAGAGTAGTTCAGGTGCCATATCGGACTACCTGTGAAGCCATTTACCACCTTAACGCCCAGTTTTTTAGCTGCCTCAGCAGTTCTGATCATTTCCTGGGCGGCACGCTTCCTGACACCTTCCTGTTCACCATCTCCCCATACATAGCCGGGCAGAATACTCTTGTGCCGCTCATCAATTCTGTCAGTGACAGCCTGACCGACAAGATGATTTGAAATAGCAAATACTTTCAATCCATATCTGGCAAGCATCTCTTTCTTTGCCTTGCAGTAGTTATCATCTGCTTTGTCAACTTCAAAATGGTCGCCCCAGCAGGCAAGCTCAAGACCATCATAACCAAAGCTTTTTGCTTTCTGGCATACGGTCTCTAAAGTCAGGTCGGCCCACTGGCCGGTAAAAAGTGTAATGGGTCTGTTCATATCGCTATTATTTATAGGTTCATTTTTTTGTAAGATGATATTTGTTCCAATTAAAGTCCGAAGCCCGACGCCTAACGCCTGACGCCTGACGCCAGTATTTATCACAGATTTAATAAAGCAACGGATCTATATACCGTTTCCTGATTAAAATTAATTACTATTAATTTATAACAAGTGTATAAAACTTTGAGGTAAAAAGCAAGTTCTGTATGCTGTTTTTAAACAAGATATTTAGCCTGGAAATTAATATCTTTTAAATGTATCTTTGTTTTTGCAATGTGAATGTATTTTGTCACAATTGAAGGGGTAGAATATGAAATTTAAAGGAGATTCTTCGCTTCACTTCGTTACGCTCAGAATGACAGTTACTTATGTTTTTGAGGTAGGGGGTGGATGGAGGCAC
>PMEC01000231.1:15803-29421 GCA_003155705.1 Bacteroidales bacterium | reverse complement strand
TTTCAAGTGCCATTTTCCAGGCAACCGTTGTCTCCACGGCGTCAGCCGGTCTAAGAACAAGCATACTGTTCTCACCATGATGATTTTTCAAGTGTTCCATGAGCCTGATCTGGGCCTCCTGTTCAACAGGCTGGTGTGTCGGACCATCTTCACCTACTCTGAATGCATCATGAGTCCAGATGTATTTTACCGGCAACCCCATCAGACAGGCAAGCCTGACTGCAGGTTTCATATAGTCTGAAAATACGAAAAATGTCCCACATGCAGGAATAACTCCTCCATGAAGAGCCATACCGTTAATTATAGCCGCCATTGTCAGTTCCGATACTCCGGCATGAAAAAATGAACCTGAGAAATCACCTTTGATAAAAGGAAGTGTCTTTTTCAGAAAGCCATCGGTCTTATCAGAGTTAGCCAGGTCAGCAGAAGCCACAATCATGTTTTCAACTTTTGTGGCAAAAAGTTCAAGCATCGTAGCTGATGCAGCTCTGGTTGCAGATCCTTCTTTCTGTTTAATAGCTTTATAATCGATCTCAGGTAATATACCGGAATAGAAGTAGTGAAGTTTTTTATCCATTTCAGGATTTTTTTTCTCCCATTCGTTTTTGAGCCTCTTCCATTCTTCAGCTTTTTCTCTCTTTGTCTTAAGTACCCGGATATAAAGTTCTTTTACATCATCAAATATGATAAACGGATCGGTTACATTTCCTCCCAGATTCAGAAGCGATTTCTCAAAGGACCCGCCGGCTTCACTTACAGGCATTCCATGAGTTGATCCCTTCCTTTCAAAGCTGTTTCCATCTTTGTCGAGGAGCCCTTTGCCCATTATTGTTTTACCAATTATAATTGTGGGTTTCTCCTTTTCATAAATAGCAGTGTCGAGAGCATTTCTGATTTGCTGGTGATTGTTACCATCAATAGTCAGAACATTCCAGCCCCATGCTTTATATTTTAAAGCTGTGTCTTCGCTCGTAACAGCTTTTGTCTCAGTAGATAACTGAATATCGTTAGAGTCGTAAAAGAGTATCAGGTTTTTAAGTCCAAGATGACCTGCAATCCGTCCTGCTCCCTGGGATATTTCCTCCTGTACTCCTCCGTCAGAAATAAATGCAAAGGTTTTGTGAGAAAACAGATTGCCAAATCTTGAAACCAGGAATCTCTCTGCAATCGCTACACCAACAGCCATCGTATGTCCCTGTCCCAGGGGACCTGATGTATTCTCGATCATCCTTGAAAGGTCCAGTTCAGGGTGCCCTGGTGTTGGGCTTCCCCACTGACGGAAATTTTTCAGGTCATCAACATTGAATTTTCCAGTCAATGTCAGGATTGAATAAAGCATTGGTGACATGTGACCCGGATCGAGAAAGAATCTGTCACGGTTGATCCATTTTGGATTATCCGGATCAAAATTCAAATATTCTGAAAAAAGGACATGTATAAAATCGGCGCCACCCATTGCACCTCCGGGATGCCCTGATTTAGCTTTTTCTACCATCGACATTGCAAGAATGCGGATATTATCTGCCGCTCTTTGGTTTACATCTATGTTCATCTATTTGAAAATTATTATTATCGTTAGCAGTAACAAAAATATGATTATTCAACGAGAGAAAAAAATTTGACTTTTACCTCATCCCCCATAACCACCTTCTCCCAGGAGAGAAGGTGGTAACGCACATTCAATTAATGAATTAACACCTCCCTCTTGGGGGAGGGGTTGCCTGCCTACCGGCAGGCAGGGGGAGAGGTGGATTTCAGAAAAAGGAGGAAGGTGAGCTATAATAAAAAATGCAGGTTAATAAAAATTAATTTCGGATACTCTATAACGTGTGAAAAAATAATCTAATTGATACTTTCATTTATTATCTTTTTGTACTTTTAACCTGATAAGTCTAATCTGCCTGATTTATGGTACAAAAACTGAAGGCTTTAATCGTTGATGATGAAGAGAGCGCCAGAAAATTGCTAGCTAAACTACTTGAGGAAACTCAATGTTTTAATGAAATGCGAATGGCAAAATCTGTCCAGTCGGCTAATAATGAGTTGACTCATTTTGATCCGGATCTTATTTTTCTTGATATTAAAATGCCTGGTAAGGATGGTTTTTCTATTATACACGACCTTGAACAGAAAAAGAATAAACCAGGAATCGTTTTCGTTACAGCTTTTGAACAGTTTGCTATTCAGGCAATTAAAAATCAGGCTTTCGACTATCTGCTTAAACCGGTGAATCGCAAAGAATTAAAAAAATGTGTACAGAAGTTTATTGAAAGGAGAGGAGAAAGTCAGATACCAGAAAGGAAAATAACATCTCCTGATCCTCAGGAAAAGATTTCCAGAATCAGGATTAGCACACGCACAGGGACAGCGTTTATTAATCCTGCTTCAATTCTCTATTGCAAGGCCGATGGAAATTATACAACGATCTGTACATGTGAGAAGCAACATTTATGTTCTATGAATCTGGGTAAGGTTGAGGAGCAGCTGCCCGGGATTGAATTTATAAGAATTGGCAGGTCATATATAATCAATTATGAATGTATTACACTGCTTGATCGCAAAAGAAGCCAGATTACTTTATCCAAAGATGGCGAATCTGTGACAATTAAAATTCCAAAGCAGCATATAAAGGATCTTGATCTGATTTGAAAAAATGAAAGGATTGGCTTTCCTTAGAAGAATCATCATTTCCTCCATGTTCCTGGCTGGTATTCCGACCATTTTGGTCATTATTTTCCTTCCTTCATTTGGTTCAAAATACAAGTTATCGGTTGTGCCATCTGGCAAAATTCCCTTGCACTTAGTCTATTCAGATATGAATTCAGATGGAATTTCTGAGATGGTCTATTCGGCAAAGGGTCTTCCGTATTTTTACGTTGCTGTCAAGGATGACAATCTTCATATATATGATCAATGGAACCTTGCAGATAGTTTAGATCCTATACTATCTGATTTTTTCATTGGCAATTTTGATCATGACCGCTTCAAAGAAATATATGTTTTCACACATAAGGGAGATTCGTTGTTTCTCAATGTTAATGAGTTGCTTGAACCCTCGGGGACAAAATTAGAACGGATATTCGTCACAAAAATAGGATATGTAAGAGGTGAAGTGACATCGGTTTTATATCCTGCCGGGTTTTTTGATGAGAATGGGGATGGGAAGGATGAATTATATTTTAGCATATCCTCGGCTTTTCACTCAGGGCCAAGAAAGTTATACTGTTTTAATCTTATTGACAAAAGTTTAAAATCAAGTCAGTTTACCGGGAATATCTGTCTCTTTCCTAAAATGAAAGATGTCGATGGTGACCAGAGACCGGAGATCTTTGGAACTATGACGGCATCAGGTAATTACAGGGCAAATATACCTTTTTCAGACAGCAGTACCTGGTTCATGGTTTTTGATGATCATTTAAATTTTAAATTTTCACCGACTGAATTTCCTGGATTTGCTAACAGTCTGGAAATAAATGCTTTTAATAATGGTTCAACAAAGGGATATGTTTTGGTCCATTGGGTAGGAGGAGCTGATACAACTGTACTTAAACCGAGGATCATGATCTATTCTCCGGAAGGAAAGATTATCATATACCGGCTTTTAAGTGATTTGGGCTGTCATAAAAATGTGTACCCATTTGTATTTGAACATGGCCATTCTGACAGGATATATTTAGTTGAGGATAAAATTATTGAATTGAATGACAAGTTGGAGGTTGTAAATAAAACTGCATTGCCTTTTCATTCAGCAATAAATACTTATCAGGTTGATATAAATGATGATGGAGAAGATGAATTTCTTATTTATTCCGGAGATGAAGAGAAGTTAGTAGCTTATAGCAGCGGGTTGCAAAAAATAGCTGAACAGAGAATTAAAATACCAGGTTCATTATGGAATTTCTCTCAATATATTTCCAGTAGTCATGAACATAAATTATTTATGATTTCAGGAGACAGCGGTTATTTCCTGACGGTGAGTAAAAAACAATTTTATCATCTTACCTTTCTGGCATATCCTGGCATATATTCAATGTTTTTTCTTTTTATCATTATTGTAAAAAGAATTAACACATATCAGGTCGAGCAGAAGGAGAGTCTCAAGCGCAGGTTAGTAACACTTCAGTTACAGGGAATTAAATCACAACTGGATCCTCATTTTACATTTAATACNNATGATTAACGATGCCGAAAGGATATACAGGAGTCTTAAGGAAGAGCTGGACTTTGTGACTACATACCTGGACCTTGAGAAGTTGAGATTTGGTGAAAAACTTCAATATGAAATTGAAATCGGGGAAGGTGTAAGTCAGACTGAACAGGTTCCAAAGCTTGTTTTACATACTTTTGCAGAAAATGCTATCAAACACGGCATTATGCCAAGCGAAGAGGGTGGCGTTCTCAAAATAAGGGTCAATAGTGAACATGATTATCTTAAACTTACTATAGAGGACAACGGTATTGGAAGGGCGAGAGCTGAAGGGCATAGCACTTCAACAGGTAAAGGGCTGAAAATTACCGGTGAATTTTATGATATTCTCAACCAGATAAATAAAAAGCCAATAAAACACCTTATAACAGATTTGTATAACGAATCCGGTGACCCTGCAGGTACCAGGGTGGAGGTTTGGGTTCCGAAGGATCAGGAACAAGATAAAAGATATAAGTTATAAGTACTTCCTGTCCTCTTCAGGCACTTCAAAGTACTTGTCGTACAACTTTGCATCTGGTCCTTGAATCGTCTCAATTTTTGAGCCCCGGATCTTATATGTACATTTCTGTCCTGCAATTCCCGAAAAATATATATTGTATTCCTTCCCTTTATCGTCAATCATTATTATTCGTACCAGGTGATTATACTTGGCGCTGTTCAATTGCGAATGACAGATAGGGCATGTATATACATATTCTGCTCCTTCTTTAATACTGAAAGAAGGATGAGTTGTGGTTGTATAGTTCCCGATCTCGGGATTCAAAAAAATCAATCCTCTTTCTGAACTGTTGGCCCTTGTGGCCGCAAGGACTATTGACGTTTTTACATTCAGGTGTCCCCTGCAAACTTTACATAAATATTCAGTTGCCATAATGTACCTCCTGTTTATTTATCAATTGAATTAATTTGTCTGCTACATCCTTTACAATATACGAAATCTTTTCACCGAAGTCAATTTTTTTTGGTTGAATTCCGAGTATATATACAGGCATGATGAAAAACTCTGATAATCTGCTTAATGAAATGTTATGAGTGGTGAATGTGAGGTCTTTTACCAGCCTGACAGGAAGAAGCTTACAGGTTCCCGGAGCAGAATTCATGTCAACACAATCAATTAAAACAAGTATATCAGGATTTAATGAGTTGATTTTGCCGATATAATTTTCAATGCTTACTTCAACATTCAGGGAAGAAATATGGAATGATTTTTTAATTCTACTGCTGATATAGACTCCTGCTCCATCATCGCTTTTGAGTAGATTTCCAATGCCGGCAAAAAGAATTCTTTTCTCTTCCAGCGATAATAATTCCTCGAGATCAGAGAACATTCTTTTATAAGTATTTTACAAGGACTTGTCTCAGACAGTTCGGACAAATGATATTAAACATATCCTTCCTTTTAAGCTTATCAGTTATCTCAACATGGATATCCTGATCTTCAGCAAGTTTAAGCTTCTGATTCAGCATATTAAGATTCATAATGGATGAAAATGCTTTCGGGCCAAGCTTCCTGTGCATATAATGAAGATGTTCCTTGGTAGTGATTACAGCTTTGCAGTTTTCACAAATGAGTAGCTCTTTCTCCTGGAATTCTATGTTTTTGGTTCTGTCAAAAACAGCCAGATCGTATATCTTATCGGATAATTTCACTCCTTTTTGGGTTATGCAATGATCCTGGCACTGACCACAGAAAATGCATTTTCCATAGTCCCTTTTTATGGTCCTGATAGCTTTTTCTCTATCATCAGAGAAAGTTATTGCCATTGGAGGGCAGACGTTTGCACAGGTCTCACAGCCTACACAATTTTCATCATCAACAACCGGTTTTCCTCTGAATTTTTCAAAAGGGATATGTGGTTGTGCCGGGAATTTTGATGTATAAGCGGGCGTTACCAGCGAAATCACTGCTTCTTTTATCTCTCTGACTTTTGGATACTTCATTTTACAGCATCTTTATAATCGTCTTTTACACTCTTCCCTCCCAGTTTGATCCCAAAATGATAAGTGCCTCGTATTAGCGCATGAGCCGCGACAGTGGACCCAAAAAATAGTATCGGTATGGCAATAAGAGCTTTTGTCCCTGCATCACTCAGTCCGAAATGGAATATTACACCAATTAATATGCTGCAACAACCGAGAGTTACAGCTTTTGTCGCTGCCTGCAACCTGTTGTAAGTGTCAGGCAGCCTGATTATCCCAATGCAACCCAGGAGGTTGAATAAAATTCCGATCGTAATGAAAATCAGGCTTATCATACTATTCATTAAGTTTTTTACCAGTAAGATATTTGGCAAGAGTCAATGTTCCAATGAAGCTCAGAATAATCCATGCAATACCAATGTCTAGAATATATGATCTTTCGGTCTGAATAGAGATAATAGCACAAACGCCTACAACTAATATACCGAAAATATCTACTGCTACCATCCTGTCAGGGATTGTAGGTCCTCTGATAATCCTGTACATGCAGATCCCGCAAAGGCCAATCTGAATGTAGAGAAGTATATTAAGCCAATTGCTCATTCTATGATTTTTTTAATATATTTCTCAAATGCTCCGGTAATTATCGGAGTATACACTTCAGGATCTTCCGAACTGATATATATCCAGTGGATATAGAGATAATCATCAATTATGTCTACAGAGATCGTTCCGGGTGTCATGGTTATTGAATTAGCAAGAAGCATTTTTGCCAGATCAGACTTAAGGGTGGTTTTTACTTTGACAATTCCCGGCCGTATTGGCATTGCCGGATGAAGCACTCTGTATGCAACATCGATATTAGCTTTTATACACTCCCATATAAAAACAAAAAGATAAACAATAAACCAGAAATATCGATGGGGCTGAATTAGTTTATAGACATTTTGGATGAAGAACCTTGTGAATACTGCAGAAGTAATTATAGAAGCAACTGTCCCCACTATCAGGTTTGGTACCTTAAATTCGAAGGTTAACATTAACCAGAAGATCATTGATAGGATAAATACTGTAACGTATCTCATATTATAATCCAATTATTTGAGATGAATATTTTAAAGGATCCATCAGGATATTAATTGCAGGTGTAAGAACAGCATCCCTGACGACGGGTACAGCAAGCAGGCTGAGCAGCAGACAAACAATACTTAAGACTATCATGCTGAATATCATTGGATAAGGAACTTCTTTTGCCTCGGGCCTCTTATCTTCATCGGATTTGTCGTAGAAAGCATACCGCTGGAATTTGAGGAATGAGGCAAGTGTAATAATGCTAACTATGACAGCAAGCGCTGCAAGGAGATAGAATTTTGCCGTAATCGCCGCAACAATAATTATCAGCTTGCTGAAGAACCCGTTAAAAGGCGGTATCCCCGAAATAGACATTGATGCCACGAACGAAGTGGCAGATGTTGCAGGCATTGATTTTGCAAGTCCTCCCATTTCCTTTAAGTTACGCGTGCCAATTGTGTACTCAATAGCTCCGGCATTAAGAAATAACAGTCCTTTGAAAGCTGCGTGATTAATAAGGTGGAAAATGCCACCAGCGATGGCTAATGCAGCAACTTCCTGTTTTACACCTCTTGAAATAAGTATCATTCCGATGCCGATTGAAAGCATTACATAGCCCATTTGGCTGATACTGTGGTAGGCAAGGAGCCGTTTTATATCCCATTGTCCGATTGCAAGAAATACACCAATTACCATTGATAGGGTACCCAGCGTTGTTATCAGGATTGCCATGCTTTCTGTTATGACAAACATATTGAAGAAAAGCCTGATAATAACATATATACCAACTGCTTTAATGAATACTCCTGAGAGCATTGCAGATATTGGCGAAGGCGCTGATGAGTGAGCATCAGGTAACCATGCATGAAAAGGCATAATTGCAGCTTTCAGACCAAAACCAGATAGGATCAGCAATTGAACAAAGAGATAAAATGATTTGTCGTAACCTGTTTTAAAAGCTTCCCTGATATCTGCAATATTTAAAGTTTTGGTTTTCCAGTAGATGAAACCGATACCGAATAAGATCAGGAAGGAGGCGATAGAACCCAGGACCTGGTATTTAAATGAAGCTTCCAGCTCATTTTTCTCGACTCCGAATGCAACAAGTGAATAGGCTGAGATGACTGATATTTCAAGGAAGACGAAAATATTGAACAGGTCTCCGCTGAGCACAACACCGTTCATGCCGGCTATCATCAGGCAGAAGAGTGCATAGAAATAGTTTTCAGAAGTATATCTTTTGATGTAAGAGATTGAATAAATGGCTACCAGGAAGCCTATGAGATTAATAATGCAAACTACAATAGCGCTGAAACCATCCATTACCATGTAAATACCGATAGGTATTTTGTTAATGGGTTGCCATCCGCCGACTTTGTACACATCGACATTTTCTCCAATATTGAAAAGGCATGAGAAGCTGATAATTACCAGGAACAGAAGAGTAAGGGAGGTATAGTACTTGTTAAAATCTTTTACAAACCTTCCCACGATCATTATCAGGAAAGTGGCTGCCAGCGGCGTTACAACAAATAATGGCATCAGCGGATTCATTTTTTATCCTCTTAAGTTTTTCATCTCTCTTATATCAAATGTCCCATACTTACGGTATAGTCTGATAATAACTGCCATGAGCAGGGCTGTTGTAGCGAGCCCGATGACAATTGCAGTAAGTACCAAGGCCTGCGGTAAAGGATCAACATATATCCTTGCTGGTTCAGCAGGATTAACGATAGGTGCAACTCCGCCATCGATATACCCAAGTAGGGCAAAGAAAAGAAAAGTACTGAATTCCATTACGGATAATGAAATAGCAATCTTAACCAGATTTCTCTGCGTTACAGCGCCATACAGCCCTACAAGAAACAATATAAAGCATAATATATAAGCTATCATTTCAATGACTCCTCCTTAAAAATTATCAATGACAGAAAAATTATGAATATTGAAGCTGCAACTTCCATCCCCACAAAGATGTTGTAAAGTGGCAGCGTCCCTGCGCTTACCAGATCGCCAACAATACCTTTTGGCAGATAATTGTTAAAAAAGATTTTCGTTCCGAGTAAAAACCCTGCTGATCCGATCAGAACCACAATAATTGTAGCAATGCTTTCCACCATTGTGGTACCCATTTCTTCCTTCACAAGCTTGAAAAAGTCACTTCCAAAAGCAAGAGTTATAAGGATAAATGCTCCTGCAATTATTACTCCACCGGCGAATCCCCCTCCCGGAGTGAGATGTCCATGAGCTATTACGTAAATCCCGTACATGAATATCATTCCTGCAATAAGCTGGGTTGTCTTTTTCACTATGATTGTCATTCCTTCCATAGGAAACTATTTTTTACCTTTCAACCTTAAAATTGTCAGCACTCCAAGAACTGCTGTAACCAGTACAACGGCCTCACCCATTGTATCATAGCCTCTGAAATCGAACACTACTCCGGTAACAAGGTTAGCACTTCCTGTCTTGGCAGCCGCTCCTTCAATATAAGGGCCCGCCATACGAAGTGTGCTTTTACCAAGCACATCAAGTGATCTGGTGGATACTGTAAAGAAGTACAGCAATACTACCATAATGATGAAGACAGTTATTGCGGAAATATAACCCTGACTATCAAGTTTGGAATATGATTCTTCGCGTGAACTGTCCAGCACAACAGCAACCATTATGATCAGATTTATTGTTTCAACCACTATCTGAACAATTGCAAGATCGGGAGCTTTAAGCAAAAGGAAGCAAATAACACAGCCATAACCCACAATGCCACAGGTTATTACAGCAGAGAGAAGATCTTTTGCATGAATGGAATATATGGCCCCCAAAATCATGAATCCAATTACTATAGAAATTGTCAGTTCCATTGAGGTTGCCTTTAATTATATCATAATGAGTAACATAATGATCAGTCCTGCAAAGACCCAGAGAATATATCCTGGTAAGACGCCCGTATGAGCCTCACTGAACTGATGGCTTACCCAGAGCACAAACTGTTTTGCCAGGTCATAGATATCAAACCATTTTTCTTCTGCCTTTTTGTACATCCACGAGAAAAATCCGAATTCACTGATTGTTTTATAGTATTCCGGGGCTGGATAGCTGGACTGATCCTGGGTTTTCTCACCACCAATGAAACTGTCATCAATTCTGAATTTCTTAATTCCGGAAGCCAGATAAATAAGTATTCCGAGAACAAATGATATTATTACCAGAAATGAAACAAATGTTGAATCCCAGAATCCGGTGAACTGAAATTTTCCGCTTACCGGCATAAAGAGTTTTGGTACTATCAGATTAGTAGCGGCTACACCGAAAACAACACACAGAAGTGCCAGTACAACCATTGGCAGGTACATCAATGGAGGGACTTCCCTCACACTTTCAAATTCAGTTCTTCGGCGACTGAGAAAAATTCCGCCAATAAACTTGACGAAGCTGGCAAGAGTGAGTGCGGAACCAAGAACTGCCAGACCCAGCCAGACTACCCAGAGTTTGTTAGCTATTGCAGCACCATTACCAAAATCGATAATACCCTGGTAAATCATCCATTTTGAAGCAAAACCATTAAATGGAGGAACACCGGATATTGATAATGCAAATACCAGCGAAGCTATGAAAGTTACAGGCATTGTTTTTGAAAGACCTCCTAGGTCATCAATTTCCTCTTTACCGGTACGATATTCAACACAGCCGGCAGATAAAAACAATCCACTCTTGTATATTGCATTATTGATCAGATGGAAAAGACCTGCAGCAACGCCGATCATGGATCCTAGTCCGAATCCAATAATCATGTATCCAACCTGGGAAACAGCATGATACCCGAGCAGTCGTTTGTAATTATGCTGAACAAGAGCCATCATTACAGCAACAATGATTGTAATCGCTCCTATTAATAAAAGCAGGAAAGTCAGCCATTCATTTAATATAAAAATCTTTGTCGTGATCCTTGCCAGGAAATATATTCCCAGTAACTTATCGAGTGATGCAGGCAGATAGGCAGTTGAAGAGGCGGAAGCATTTTTTGCATAATCGGGTACCCAAGTATGGAAAGGGAAAGCTCCGGCTTTTGTAAAGCTTCCGATCAATAATGCCAGAAAAGCTATTACCTGTATTGTATTGACTGTGGGGATTGATAAACTGCTTATATTGAGCGTACCTGTAATCCTCCATATAATGGCAATACCTATAATCATAATGCTATCTGAAGCGCCAATCAGGATGAGTGTTTTTTTCGCCGTGGCTGAGCTCTCTTCATCGCGACCGCTGATCAGTTTGTATAATGTTATTCCCAGTATTCCCCAGAAGACCAGGAATAAGAGAAGATTGTCAGATAATACTGCTCCCAAAGAACAACCCAAAGAAATAAGGAAATATGGATAATAGTTTTTAACTCTGCCTGCTTTTATATATGCTATTGAATAAAGCAATATCAGAACTGCGAAAATGCTGATAAACAGTATTATAAGCTTGCTGAGGTTATCACTATTGAAGGTAAGGTACTTCCTGGCGGCTTGCAAAATGTCAAGACCGAAAACATTTATTCCTGACCTGCCGAAGATCTCATTTAGTTTAAAAGCTGTGACATCTGCCCTATATATAATAATGGTAAGATAAAAAATGAGAATGCTTATCAGCAGAGAAACAATTGCCTTAAAAGTTCTTAATTTTTCAGGAACGAAGAACAGCAGCAGTCCGGTCAGTACAGGAATAATTATTATGCTGATAATTTCATTCATAATCAGATTCTGAATTTCTTTTTAATTTCATTTGTCCTCTTAGCTGATTTGCAAATCAATTCACTTGCATTCATTATTTTTTCTCCTGAATGAACATCGTATGCCACAGCCATTCTTTCTGTACAGCAATAACATGGATCGACTGCAGCCAGTGATAAAGTAGCATCGGCAATTGTCTGTCCGATGCAAGATTTCCTGAATGTAGCAATATTCACATAGCTTGGGGCCCTGATCTTATGTCTTGCGGGTGAATTGGAACCATCCGACTGAACGAAATGGAATACTTCACCCCTCGGCGCTTCGGCACGCCCGTTTCCTACACCTTCAGGGATCTCCTTTACTTTGACTGTTATTTCTCCCTCTTTTTCCTTTTTGAGACCTTCAAGACATTGATTTATAATTGAAATTGATTCATACATCTCAAGCAATCTGACCTGTGCCTTGGCAAATACATCGCCTGCTTCAGCCGTGATAACTTTCCAGTTTACCAGCGGATAAGCGGCGTATGGATCGTCCTTCCTGACATCGATAGCTACTCCTGATGCTCTGGCAGTAGGGCCTACCGCTCCGTAATCAATTATATCCTGTTTCGTCAGAATACCAACTCCTTTTGTCCTTGCATGAATTACCGGATCATCCATTACAGCACCCACGAGCATATCCGTTTTCTTCTTAACATCACCGAGGACTTTCTGTATAGCGGGGATCTTGCTTTCTTCAATATCCCGTCTTACACCACCTATCTTAAACATTGCATAGCTGTTCCTGTTACCCGATATCATCTCAAAAAGGTCAAGCACAGGTTCGCGGTATTTCCAGGCCCACATGAACAAAGTATTATAACCAAGAAAATGACCGGCAAGACCTACCCAGAGGAGATGGCTATGAACGCGTTCAAGTTCTCCGATTATTGATCTTATATATTTTGCCCTGTTCGTAATTTCAATGTCGGCTAGTTCCTCAACAGCATTGGCAAAGGCGAAAGGATGGGAGGTGGAACAGATCCCGCAGATACGTTCAACAAGGAAGAATACCTGTTCGTAAGTCTTTGATTCACTCAGTTTTTCGATGCCTCTATGGTTATATCCGGTTTCCCATTTGATATCTTTAACGATCTCGCCGTCGCAATAAAGCTTGAACAACTCAGGTTCTTCCTGAAGCGGATGATAGGGACCAATTGGTATGAGTGTCTTTTTGCTCATCTCTTTTCCTGATCTGATTTGAATTCTTTGCGGAAGGGATATACCCCTTCAGCCCAGTTGCCTTCAGATATCAGCTTATCCTGGTTAGGGTGGTTCAGAAAGTTGATACCGAATAATTCATGCATCTCCCTTTCTATCCAGTTTGATGCATTAAACATGTTTGAAAGTGACTCAATTTCAGGTTTAACCTTATCAAGTATTACATGAATATTAAGTATAAGGCCTAAAGAATCCAAACTGAAATGATAATGGATTTCAAATCCCCTTTTTGTATGCAGTGCCGATGCAATAATAAACCGGAAACCTGCCTCTTTATATAACCATTTTGCAACGGGGAGGATCGATTCAGACTTTATTGTAATAATCTCCCTTCTCGGATTTTTTTCAATAATCTCAAGAATATCTGATTTGAAGTTCTTTTTAAAATCTTCTATGTTCAACTCTTTATCCATTTTCTTTTTATTGTCTCTTCGTCT
>PMEC01000231.1:2244-15795 GCA_003155705.1 Bacteroidales bacterium | reverse complement strand
TTTGGCGGGCAACCAGGTATATAGGCATTTACAGGGATGATCTTATCGACTGGTCCGGCAAAAGTATATCCTTCGGCAAAAATTCCTCCGGTACAGCCACAGGCGCCAATAGCCACAACTAGAATTGGTTTTGGAGCCTGATTATAAATCTCCAGTAGTCTCTCCTTATCACGCGTATTAATAGACCCATTTACAAGCAGTACATCAGCATGCCGTATGCTTCCAACGAGTAATATCCCAAAGCGTTCCAGATCATGACGTGGCGTCAGGCAATCAAGGATTTCAATATCACAATTATTGCATGATGCTCCTCCGAAGTGGAACACCCAAAGAGATTTTTTAAAGCAATAACTTTTAAAGCCCACGATTTATAAGGTTAGTAACCAAAATATATCAAAACAATTGCAATAACTGCCAGCATATTCATCCAGATCAGGAAGAAGCTCATTGCCTGCTTAATTTTAATTCTTGGATTGGTGTTCCTGATCAGAGTCAGGATAAGAACTACAGCCAGAACTTTCAGAACAGCCCAGAGAATACCTATTCCTTCCAGCCTGAATCCCTTCATTAGCAGACATATAATAAATGCAGGCAGAACAAAAAGCATTATAAATTTTGCCAGCTTAATAAAAGCATAAGCTGTACCGGAATACTCAATAAATATTCCTTCAGTTATTTCAGCTTCGGCCTCAGGCATATCGAATGGCACAAAAGCTAGTTTTGCCTGGATACAAAATATCCCGACAATAAAGAGCAGCACGCCGGAGATGCTTCCAATGAAAGCCGTTCCGGTTTGCTGTGTTTGTATTATTGTATATAGGTCAATCTGTTGCCGGCATTTCATTATTACCCCTGCAATGACAAGCAGAAAGGTCAGCTCATAGCTTAGAATAAGCTTCATTTCCCTGGATCCTCCTACTGCGGCCAGTGGATTGCCAGAAGCGATCGCACCAATTATATATGAGAATGATGGGATAGTGAGCAAATAGAATATTACCAGCAGATCGCCTTTAAAACCTGTAGTAATATTAAATAGCGGCAGCATAATAAAAACTCCTGCCGCTGTGGCTCCAAAAACAGCAAAGACAGGAGCAAGCAGAAAGACAACAGGTGATCCATACTTAGGCAGAATGGTTTCCTTTACAAGCAACAGTTTAAAAAAATCGTAAAATGGTTGTAGGACAGGAGGCCCTTTTCGGAACTGAACCCTGGCAGTTATTTTCCTGTCAAACCATGAGAGGAATGCCCCGGTAACTCCCGCGAACAAGAGCCCGGGAAAGACAAGAAAATAAAATAGATTTGCTGCCATTGGCTTCTTATTTACTTATTTTCAGTAACATATAAATACTCTTTGATGAGTATGCGATCATTCAGCCTGTAAATATGTTCTTCAGGCAATTCATCAGTATCAGTTAAACTTACAGAACCGGCAGGAGACACTTCCATAAATTTTCTGAGCTCTGTACTATCGTTCAGATCATAAAACAGATCCTTATTCCTGTGATGGGTAAAGAAATCTGTCATCATTGTACCGAAAGGACAAATAGTAACACACGATTTGCAAGATATACAAAGATTAGTATACCGGTTAATGAGACCCTCCTCATCTTTTTCCAGAGCTTCAGCGGGACAAACTGCAATGCATGGAGCATCCTCACATTTTCTGCAGGTGAATCTGAAAGTAGCAAGCTCTCTTATTGTTTTAAGTCCGTTAATACTGGGTGAGGGATAAAATAAGGCTTCAGGCAGCGACTGATCACATTTCTCAGTCATTACCGTTCTCAACTTGAACATATCTATGAGGATCTTCTGAGCCATAACAGGAATCCTATAATGTTAAGTGATTCATAAGCTGGAACCGTGTATCGCTAAGCCTTCGAGAAAGTGTATGGGCGATTTTTGTCATTGTTTTTAATCCAAACGCACAATCTTTTTCAAATTCAAGATTTAGCTTTTTAGCATCAATAGCCAGTACTTTCGAAGGGCAAGTGGCCATCACCCAGGCAGTTGAGATATAAGGCTTGAAAACAGCAGACCATGAAAAGAGCTGACCTTCCTCTAACGTTCCAAGGTGAATTCTCTTTTCTTTTGGCAGACTTATTCCAAGGGATAAGCATCCTTCAAGTAAAACGTAAACATCTGATAATTCATCATATTGTTCAAATAAAATATCTTTTACTTGGAATTCCTTTAAAGAGCTGATAGAGATAAATATTTTCAGCTGATCATCAGTAAAGTCATCAAAAAAACGGATATCTTTTAACTCANNTAGGTAAAAACAGGGCCATCTTTACAAACGAAAAATTCACCCATCATGCAATGTCCGCATTTGCCCAGGCCGCAAGACATGTTTTTTTCCATAGAGAGATAAATTTTGTTCTCAGGATATCCCATTTCCAGTAGTCTGATTGTTCCAAATTTCATCATAACCGGGGGGCCGCATACGATGGCAACTGAATTTTCAATATTCATTGTTAGCTTGTTGAGTAGACTCGTGACCACTCCCACTGATTCGTTCCAATTTTCGTCGGGTTTATCCACAGTGCGATGAGCTTCAAACTTTTCAATTTTATTAAGCCTGTTGAACAGAGGTTTATAAATGCAATCTGATGGAGTTTTGGAGCCATAGCAAAGAATCACCTTTTTCAGCTTATCCCTGACTGCCTCCAAAGCATATAGTAATGACCTTATTGGAGCCAGACCACAACCACCACCGAGGATAAGAACCTCTTTACCAAAAAACTTTTCTACAGGATATCCTCTTCCGAAGGGGCCTCTGATTCCCATATATCCACCCGGTTTCAGATTATGCATATATTCTGTTACATACCCTGTCTTCATAACAGTTACCTCAAGCTGCTCGGTAACAAGAGGGGAGGAGGAAGGCGTGAATGGAGCCTCACCAATACCATCAACAGATAATTCGATGAACTGGCCCGTTTTAAAAGAGAATCCGTCAGAAGGTACCAATACAAATGTTTTTATGAGCGATGATTCATCAATCACCTCAGTTAATTTTGCCTCAATTGGTTTATATATGTTATTGTTATTCAACATAATTAACTCTGCACCAAATCCAGGAATAGTTCATTTTTATTGATTTTTCCGATACATGCTTCAATGCATCTTCCACAACCAGTGCAAGCGATGGATTTGAAAAACTTAGGTTTCCATGAGTATTTGCACATGTACCTGTTTCTGAATCTATGAGGAAGTTCATGAAGTGCATCTTCACCTCCGGCTACCCTTTCAAATCCCGGATACTGACAAGCATCCAACTGTTTTACTTTTTCAAATCCGGGTTTATCGATCAATAGAAAACAGGTGCAGGTAGGGCAAATTGTTGTACATGCCCCGCATGATACACAATTTGTAGAGTATTTTTCCCATTTGTCTTCTTTTGCTGAATCAGTTAGTCTTCCTGTAGTCTGATAGTCAGGTAGATCTTTATTCGATTTCTTCAGTATTGCCTCGGTCTCCTTATGTTTTAATTCGATAGAATCTATAATACTATTGTCATTTACAGGATCTGCGCCGGATATCTTCTTAATAAATTCCTCTCCCTTGTCAGACAAGGTCCTGAATATTATTGACCCGTTTGTCCGTGCTATTGCAAGGTCAGCCGTCCTGGTTGAATATGGTTTGATATCATAACTCAGACAATGACAATGTTCCTGAGTGCTGAAGCAATCGGAAGAGATAAGCAAAGTTGACTTGCGGCGATCGCTGTAAAAGATATCTTTAAAATCTTCGTCTAAATAAATTTCATCCAACAAATTCAATCCNNGTAGCCGGCTTGGGTTTATTATATAAAATATTAGGAATATCGGAAGGTCTTAGCAATTCATAATCCTGACCAAATTCATTGGATACTGAAGCGAAAACTGTATAGGATAGAATCAGTTCCTCTAACTTCTTATCCCATGATTCCTTTCTTATGCTGTAATAGTTCATTTATGTGAGAAGATTCACATATAAAAATAAATTCAATGAATCTAATAATCAATAAGAAAATTAATTATTTTTACTGTTAATTATACAACAATAGAGTTAACTATTTGCAAAACAATAGTATAAGAATTAAAAAAATAGTTTTAAAAAGATATATAGCTTGCAAAAAAGAATAAAATAAAATATTTTGATGTGAAACAAATCACAAAATACGTTATAAAGAACAGTCTTAAAAGGATTTTTCTTTACCGTGCATGCCTGGTCCGTCTTAGGATGATGGGGGTCGAAAGGGTGTTTTCTTACACCCTTGGAAATGAAACAGGAGTTACACCTGATCAGGTCAGGAAGGACTTTTCAGAATTCAGTATTAAGGGTAACAAGAGAGGTGGCTATGAGATTGACGAGTTGCTCTCGACTATGGAAAGCATCTTTCACCGAAACAAGGATCATAATATTGTACTTGTCGGAATGGGAAATATGGGACAATCATTATCAAAATACAGTCGCTTTGTCCAGCGAAATATGAATATAGTTGCGACATTCGATATAGACCCGTTCAAACAAAAGATGAGATCTGATATCCCCGTGTATACCATGAACAGGCTTAAAGAGATAATTGACAGATTTAAGGTGAAAGTAGCGATCGTTGCTGTCCCGGAGATTTCAGCCCAGGAGGTAACCGATGAATTGATAAGACATGGAATTAAAGGAATAATAAATTTTGCCCCGGTGCTGCTAAAGGTTCCCCCTGAGATTGTTGTCAATAATGTAAATCTCTCTGATGAATTGGAGAGCGTAATTTATTATGTCCATAACCTGTTAAAAGCTGATGGACAAAAAAATATAGAGTATTATACAAGGTTATGAAATATTGATCAAAGGACTCGTTCAGGGAGTGGGTTTCCGGCCTTATATCTACAGGCTTGCAATTAAACATAAATTAATTGGAGAAGTAGATAACAGGACAAATGGCGTATTGATAAATGTGGAGGGAGATGAAAAAGAGATTATTGGTTTCTGTAATGAAATTCTTGAAAATGCCCCTCAGGCTTCACGGATAAAGTCAATTGAAAAAAAGCGGATACCTGTTAATGGGTATCATAAATTCAGCATATCAGGCAGTAAAAGCACTGATAACCAGATAACTGAGATAAGCCCTGATATTGCTGTCTGTACCGATTGTCTTGATGATCTTGATCATGATAAGGAAAGGATTAACTACCCGTTTATTAATTGTACAAATTGCGGCCCAAGGTTCACTATTATTGAGGATCTGCCATATGACCGGAACAAAACCTCAATGAGAGACTTTGCAATGTGTCTGACATGCACTTCCGAGTATAATGACATCCTTGACAGACGGTTCCATGCACAGCCGGTTGCCTGTAACAAATGCGGACCGGCTTATACTTTAACTGATTCAGAGAAAAAGCTATCGGGAATTGAGGAAATACTGATTGAAGTCTCAAAAAGAATTAATGAAGGTAAGTCGGTTGCTGTCAAGGGCATTGGTGGTTATCAACTGATATGCAACGCTTTAGATAATAAAGCTATAATTGAATTAAGGAGAAAGAAACATCGCGATTCAAAACCATTTGCAGTGATGTTCAGGGATATTTCAGCTGTGAAGGAATATTGTTATCTGAATAAAGCTGAAGAAAATGAGATCAATTCATGGCGGAGACCAATTGTTATTTTAAAACAAAGAGAAAAAATATCTGAATCGTTAAACAGCGGACTTGGCTCCATCGGGGCAATACTACCTTATCTCCCTCTTCATTATTTGCTTTTCAGGAAGCTTGACACACCGGCTATTATATTTACAAGCGGCAATATTTCAGATGAACCGATAATAATTGATGACCTTTCTGCGGAATCTCTTCTGATGCAGGTTACGGGTTCGGTTGTCTGCAATACCAGGGGTATAGTTAACCGGACTGATGATTCAGTGGTCAGAATAGTTGATAATAAAATCAGTCTTATTCGCAGGTCAAGAGGGTATGTACCTGAGCCAGTTGATCTCAGCTGCAATGTTGATGGAATTATAGCTTTAGGCGCTGAACAGAAAAGTAGCTTTTGTATTGGCAAAGAGATGCTGGCTATTATGAGTCAGCATATTGGTGATTTAAAAAATTTACCAACATATGATTTTTTTATAGAATCAATCGACAGATTTTCATCTCTTTTCAGGTTTAAGCCAAAACTGATAGCCTGTGATCTTCATCCCGACTATTTATCAACAAGGCATGCCGAAATGCTAGAGAAACAGTTGCATATTCCAATCGTCCGCGTTCAGCATCATCATGCACATATAGCTTCGGTTATGGCTGAAAATCAGCTTGATGAAAAAGTGATTGGAGTTATAATGGATGGAACAGGTTATGGAACTGACGGAAATATTTGGGGTAGTGAATTCATGGTCGCTGATTTAAATGAATTCACGCGACATTCTCATTTTGATTATATTCCAATGCCAGGAGGAGATAAGGCGGTTGATGAACCATGGAGAATGGCATTTTCATTCCTGTATAAATATTTTGGAAATAGTATTGATCTGAAGAAAACAAGTGCTTTTCAATCCGTCAGAAAAAAAGATATTGTGCTTGTTAAGGAGATGATTGACAAGAGAATTAATACACCGCTGACCTCAGGTGCAGGTCGTATATTTGATGCTGTTTCAGCTGTTCTGGGTCTCTGCCCGGTTTCGGGTTTTGATTCGGAGGCGCCGATGCGTCTTGAATCTGTTATTGCCTCAACTACTGAAGATCATTATCCTTTCGATATAGGGGAAAGAGTTGTTTTTGCAAAAATGTTTAAGGCCATTATTGATGATCTGCCGAAGGTTGATACTTCGCTTATTTCTGTTAAATTTCACAATACAATTGCAAGAGCAGTACTCGAAGTTTCAGAAAGGATCAGAAGGGAGACTTCCCTTAACAAAATTGTTCTGTCAGGTGGCGTATTTCAGAATAAGTACCTGCTTGAAAAGACGACTCAGCTTCTGATTGAAAAACATTTTGAAGTTTTTACTAATCACCTTGTCCCTGCAAATGATGGAGGAATTTCATTAGGCCAGCTTATAATTGCTTCTAAAATGAAAAGCTTATGTGTTTAAGTATTCCTGCAAAAGTGGTTGATATCAAAGGTAATATGGCAGACGTATCTGTCGGAGGTACAATATTTAAAGCCGGTCTTCAGATGGTCGAAAATGTTAAAATTGGCGATTATATCCTTCTTCACACAGGGTTTGCTATTCAGAAAATAAGTGAAGACGAGGCACTCGAAACTCTAAAGCTATTAAATGAGATTGAGGATGCCATGAATAAATAACAACAAAGTGAGGCATATTGATGAATACCGGGATAAGGATCTGATAAGGAAGCTGTCTGATCTTATCAAGAGAGTCTCAAACCTTGATTATACATTTATGGAGGTTTGCGGTGGACATACTGCAGCAATTCACAGGTTTGGCATTCCTTCACTTCTTCCTGAAAATATCAGGCTTATTTCCGGCCCGGGCTGTCCTGTCTGTGTCACACATAACAGTTTTATTGATAAAGCAATCACTTACTCTAAAATGGATGATATAATAGTTACGACTTTTGGAGACCTGTTGAGGGTTCCCGGAACCGGATCATCACTGGAGAAAGAAAAAGCAATGGGAGCGGACATACGAATTGTTTTTTCAGGACCCGAAGCTCTGGATATTGCCAAATCAAATAGCGATAAAAAAGTAATTTTCCTGGGAATAGGATTCGAGACTACAGCGCCGGGAATTGCTGTCACAATTAAGGAGGTTGAAAAAGCAGGGACTGAAAATTTTTATTTATTGAGCGCCCACAAAGTGATGCCCCCGGCAATGGAAGTCATTATAAAAGAGGGAGTTAAGCTTAACGGGTTTATATGTCCGGGTCATGTGGCGGCAATTACGGGTTCGGAATATTTCAACTTTATCTCTACGAAGTATAACATCGGATGTGTAATCACAGGTTTCGAGCCGGTGGATATACTTCATTCAATCTATATGCTTGTTAATCAGGTGAACAGCAGCTCTCCGAAAACCGAAATTCAATACTCCCGTGCAGTATCGAAAGGTGGAAATGTAATTGCTCAGAAGAATATGAATGATATCTTTATTCCATGTAATGAATATTGGAGAGGATTCGGAGAGATTGCATCAAGCGGATTAAAGCTTCGAAGGGAATATGAGAGATTTGATGCGGGTAAAATGATGCCCATTAAAGTTAATTTTCAGGAAGATAATGAGTTATGTATTTGTGGCGATATACTCAGAGGATTAAAGACTCCACATGAATGCAGCCTCTTTGCCACGGCATGCGTTCCGGAAAACCCTGTCGGAGCCTGCATGGTATCTATAGAAGGAGCATGTAACACATTCTATAAATACAGAGTTAATGAGTGAGTATATTTCTTTGAATCATGGCAGCGGGGGCAGCCTTGCCGGCAAGCTGATCAGGAATATTTTTGTCAAAAGATTCGGAATGGACGAACCGTTGACAGACTCAGCTGTACTGAAAGAGAACGGGCTTTTGCTGGCGTTTACTACTGATTCATATGTAGTAGATCCGATTTTTTTCCCGGGAGGTGATATTGGTAAGCTCGCGGTTTGTGGTACTGTGAACGATCTTTCAGTCTCTGGTGCTATGCCTAAGTATATTTCTGCATCATTTATCATTGAGGAGGGATTTTCATTTCATGATCTGGCATTAATTGCAGACTCGATGTCTTCAGAAGCAAAAAATGCAGGAGTCAGAATTGTTACCGGTGATACAAAGGTTGTTGAGAAGGGTAAATGTGATAAGCTTTTCATAAATACTTCAGGTATTGGAATGATGAAATCAGGTTTTGAGACAATAAGCTCCGCAATGAATGTCAAACCAGGAGATAAGCTGATAATTAACGGACCCATTGGGAATCATGCAATTGCTGTTCTTGGTGCACGTAAAGAGCTCACTTTTAGTTCACCTGTTACCTCCGACTGTGCTTCATTAAATCATCTGATAAACAATGTTCTGGAAGAATGTTCAGAGATCCATTTCATGAGAGATCTGACAAGGGGCGGTCTTGCGACTGTCCTGAATGAACTTGCAGACATGATTTTCTCAGGGATCATTATTAATGAATCTTCCGTTCCGATTGAAGAACCGGTAAAAGGTTTATGTGAGATTCTAGGTTTTGACCCGTTATGCCTTGCAAATGAAGGTAAAGTTCTTTTTGTCGTTGGCAATGAGGGACATCAAAAAGTGCTGGATGTTCTTCGGTCACATCCATTGGGAAAATATTCGGAAGTAATAGGTGAGATTGTCGACAATGGCAGGAATATGGTCATTTTAAATACTGCAATCGGAGGCAGGAGAATTATTGATATGCCTTCAGGGATGCAGCTTCCGAGGATTTGTTAAAAAACTTCGTTATGCATGAAATCAGGATAGCAAAAGACCTTTCAGAAATTGTACTTGGGGTGGCAAGCCGGGAAAAGCTTTCCAGGGTTACTAAGGTCAATATCAGCTTCGGCCAGATGATTCAGATTGTTCCTGATATTTTCGATTTCGCTTTCAGGGAGACTGTCAGAGATACAATTGCAACGGATGCTGCAATTGATATTGAGATACTACCTGTCCGAATGAAATGTAAAGACTGCAAAGAGGAATTCAATATTGATAACAATGCATTTTCATGTACCAGGTGCGGTTCCTCTGATCTCGACATAATACAAGGAAAGGAGCTATTTATTAAAAGTATTGAAGGAGAATAACAATGGAAATAAAGATCATGAAAAATATCCTCGACAGGAATCAGGATAAAGCAAACGAAGTAAGGAGCCTGCTTAAAGAAAAGAAGGTTCTTATGGTAAACATTATAAGCTCACCGGGAGCAGGTAAAACTACTTTACTGGAAAGGACATGTGAAGAGCTGGCATCAAAAATTAATATTGGTGTCATTGAGGGCGATGTTACCACTGACAGGGATGCCCAACGCCTGAAAAAATATAATATCCCAATTGTGGTAATTAATACGGAAGGGGGCTGCCATCTTGACTCTCACAGTATTTCTAAAGTTCTTGATTCATTTGACCTTAATAATATTGATGTGATTTTTGTAGAAAATGTGGGTAATCTGATCTGTCCATCACATTTTGATCTTGGAGAATCTTTTAAGTTGGCGGTAGTGAGCACAACAGAAGGTGATGATAAGCCCGGGAAATATCCGATGCTTTTCCGTGAAGCAAAAGCTGTATTATTGAATAAGATTGATCTGATACCATATACTAATTTCAATTTTAATAGTTTCAAGGCAGATCTGGATAAACTCAGTCCTCAGATACCTTTATTTGAAGTATCATGCACCAAAGGAGATGGATTGAAGGTATGGTACGGCTGGATAGAAGATCAGATCCAAATTTCCTTATGAATTCAAGGCTTTTTCTTTAGTATCTAAAGACAAATCCAGCATATTAGCGAGAAGTTTTTATTACACAGAGATCCACTGAGGAGACACAGAGTGACACTGAGACTTTACTCTGTGAGACTCTGTGCATTCTCTGTGTAACTCTGTGTAATAATTTTCTTATCCTCTTTCCCAAAGAGGAATTTCCGGTAATGATCTTCTGAATTCAATCAACAGATTTTCTTCATAACTTCCTGCAAATTTACCGGTGAGGAATTTTTCAAGCCCTTCATTAAGAAATCGTTTCCAGGAAAGGTCCTCTTTCCCGGGAATTACAGGGAAGAACAACACCCCGTTACTTTTTGCGGCATCCAAATCTCCGTTGGCATCGCCTATCATAAGTATCTTAACATCAGTATATTTGCCTTTTCCTGAAAAGGCGATTTGTTCAGCTTTTGTTCCGTGTTCCTGCCCCGCAATGAGAGAAACGTATTTTTTCAGATCATGTTCTTCCCATTCCCGTTCAAGAGCTTCCAGGGGCGTCTGCGATACTACTATTGTATCGGCAAAAGAGTTTATTTTTTCAATGGATTTTCTTGCATAAGGGAATGGTGCGATATCATGAAGCCAATCACTTATATCTTTGTTAACAGCTTCAGTCCATCTGACGACCTTTTCGAGGTCGGGATCATAATTTGAATCAAAGTATTTCCGGAGTGTAGCATTTCCAAGTTTTGTCTCTTTCCTTACCCATTCTTTCAGTGAAGTCAGATCGGGTAATCTAATCCCGGAATCAATAATTTCTCTTCTTCTTTTTAAAAGTTCAAATACTTTTATNNAGATCGAAATATTTTATTCCGTTTGGAATGAAAAATTCTTTCTGTTTTACCTCCATTGTGTCAAAAACGCAGCCATCGGAATCTATCCCGATAAAGAAATCGTGAGATGGTTTAAAATCTTTCAAAACTGATTGATAATCCATTTTCAGGAATTTGAAGAGGATGAATTTATTACTTTTTTTGATAATTCTCAACCAAATTCCAATACCCTCAATTTCTTCAATCTTTCAACATTTCAGTTTTTCGACCTTAAGAACCCACCTTTGAAAGTGTTTTGATGAATGTTCTTATAACCTCAAAGTGCGCTAAGTTTTAGCAAAGCCCGCAAAGTAGAGTAATGTTTCTCAGCTCTTTGCGAACTTTGCGCTGATTCTTTGCGAACTCTGAGGTTAACGGTCTCAACTTTTTTAATAGCCCGTTTAACCATTTTTAACTATTCTCTGGTTGTCCCATTGTGCCTTTACACCATTGTGCTGTTGAGCCTTTACCACTTGTTTATTTTCATTCTAAATTAGCAAGTATGACTTATGTAAGGTTTTTTTTAAGGGTATTGTTACTAATTTAACAGCCATAAAAAAGGCATTTTTTTATTAAAAATTAATTACTTAAAAATCAAATAGAAATGTACCACGTAGGAAATCTGGTAAAAGAATTGTCCGATAAACATGGGCGCAAACGGGATAGCCTTATGCCTATTCTTCAGGGGATTGTAGAAAAACATAATTATCTGACTGATGAGGCAATGGTTGAGGTTGCAAAAGAGCTGGATATCTCAGCAGCGGAGGTTTATGGGACAGCTTCTTTTTACACCTTTCTCGACACAAGTGTGAGAGGTAAATATGTGATAAGAGTTTGNNTGAAAGGGAAGAGCGATATTGTTCACACTATAGAAGATATGCTCAAGATAAAAGTCGGTGAAACAACAGCCGATAAATTATTCAGTCTGATTGAAACAAACTGCATTGGATGGTGTCATAAAGCTCCGGCAATACTAATTAATGATATTCCGTATACAGAGCTTACTCCGGAGAAAGTAGTTGAAACAATTAAAGGTTACATGCAAAAATAATATATCCGGTAAAATCATGGAAAATAAAGGATTAACTAAAGTAGATCTCATTTTTGAAAAAGTCGATCCACGCGAAGTTCTGACCAAGGCGTTTGGAATGAGCAAAGATGAGATCATTCAACAGATACTCGAATCGGGACTTAAAGGACGTGGTGGTGCCGGATTCCCGACAGGTCTTAAATGGAAATATACTTCTGCTGAAAAGAGCGAGGAAAAATATATTGTCTGCAATGCAGATGAGGGTGAACCTGGAACGTTCAAGGACCGCGAAATCCTTGACAGAGTATCGTATAAAGTATATGGAGGAATGGCTATTGCCGGGAAAGCTATCGGGGCAACTCATGGAATCGTTTACCTGCGTGGAGAATACAGGTTCCTTCTTCCTCAGCTGATGAAAGAACTGGAATCATTCCATAAGATGATAAAAGAGATAGGATACGATTTTACAATAAGGTACTGCCTGGGAAGCGGAGCTTATATCTGCGGAGAGGAGAGCGCCCTGTTTGAATCAGTTCAGGGTGAACGAGGGGAACCAAGGAATAAACCTCCCTACCCGACAACATCCGGAGTATTCGGGAAACCAACATCAATCAATAATGTTGAAACGCTTGTAACGGCGATGATGATCATACAGCATGGCGCAGCAAAATACACAGAGCTTGGAACAAAGGATTCAAGAGGATCGAAAGTATTTTCTGTATCCGGAGATACACCAATACCCGGAATCTTTGAACTGGAACTCGGAATGTCTGTCCAGAATTTTGTTAATGAATTCGGAGATGGGGATACAAAAGCAGTTCAGGTAGGTGGTGCATCAGGTTTTTGTGTTCCAAGGAAAAAATTTGCAGAAACGATTATTGGATTTGAAGGTGTACCAACCGGAGGTTCAATGAAGCTTTTCAATAGTTCTAGATCGATGTACAATGTACTTCATAATTACCTTGATTTCTTTGCTGAAGAATCATGTGGTCAATGTACTCCTTGCCGGGTTGGATGTCAACAGCTTCTTAAAGGAGTTGAAAAAGTAAAGAAGGGTGAAGCTAAATCAACATACCTTAATGAATTGGTGAAACTTGCTGATACAATGAAGATTGCATCAAAATGTGGTCTGGGTCAGTCGGTTGGAAATGCATTCAGATCGATAGTTGAAAACTTCAAAGAGGAGATCATCTACTAATTCTAAATTCAAAAACAAAAAACTATGATTAATTTATTTATTAATGATACAGCTGTTTCAGTACCCGCAGGAACAACAGTTCTGGCGGCTGCTAAAAAACTGAATAT
>PMEC01000231.1:0-2183 GCA_003155705.1 Bacteroidales bacterium | reverse complement strand
TTGCATTCGGTGACCATATTTTTCTCGACCTTATTGAGGGTCGCCCATACACAATCGACAGATCATCACCTTCTTTTGTTAAAGATGATAGTAAGTGCATACACTGCCAGCGTTGCGTAAGAACATGTTCTGAACTGCAATATATTTCTGCCATTGCAGTTGCAAATAAAGGTGCTCATCAGAAAATCTCATCTTTCCACGACAGACCAATGAGCCATGTGGTCTGTACAAATTGCGGTCAGTGTGTGAACCGCTGCCCTACAGGGGCGCTGGTTGAGAAAACCTATATTGATCAGGTATGGGATGCTATCTATGATCCTGAAAAACATGTTGTTGTACAAACAGCGCCGGCAGTAAGGGTTGCTCTTGGTGAAGATCTTGGTTATGATCCGGGTGAAAGGGTCACCGGTAAAATGGTTACTGCCCTGAGACAGCTTGGATTTAATTCAATACTGGATACAGATTTCACGGCGGATCTGACCATAATGGAAGAAGGCACGGAACTCCTTACCAGGCTTAAAAGAGCGCTGGTTGATGGTGATCTGAAAACTGCTCTTCCAATGTTTACCTCCTGTTCTCCGGGATGGATAAAATTCATTGAACATAAATATCCTGAATTTCTTCCTAATCTCTCAACATGCAAATCACCGCAACAGATGTTCGGAGCTCTTGCAAAAACTTTTTATGCGCAGAAAAGGAAGCTCGATCCCTCAAAAATTGTTTCAGTTTCAATAATGCCTTGTACTGCAAAGAAATTCGAAGCTGACAGACCTGAAATGAGGGCCAGCGGATTTAAAGATGTTGATTTCGTATTAACTACCCGCGAACTTGCAGTGATGATAAAACAGGCCGGCATCGATTTCAGAAACCTGGAACCATCTCATTATGATTCCTTTATGGGAGATTCCACAGGTGCGGCTGTTATCTTCGGCGCTACCGGAGGTGTTATGGAAGCTGCATTACGTACTGCCTATGAGATTGTTACAGGCCGTGAAGTACCATTTGGAAACCTGAATATTATTCCGGTACGCGGTATGGACGGTGTCAAGGAGGCAACAATTAAGATCGAGGGTTGTGTTGATGCCTGGAAATTCCTGGAAGGTGCAGAACTGAGGGTAGCGATTGCTCACGGACTGGTCAATGCCAATAAAATAATGAAACTTGTCCGCGAGGGGAAAGCTCCATATCACTTTGTTGAAATAATGGCATGCCCGGGTGGTTGTATCGGTGGTGGTGGTCAGCCAATTCCAACGAGCATGGAGATACGGAAAAACCGTATGAAAGCTATTTATTCGGAGGATGAACATATGGTTCTTCGTAAATCACATGAGAATCCTGAAGTACTGGCTATCTACAAGGAATTCCTTGATAAACCCAACAGCCATAAATCTCACGATCTTCTTCATACTCATTATGTTGTTCGCGAGAACTATTAGAAACTAAATTAAACAATAAAAAAGCCGGTCCCAATTGCCGGCTTTTTTAGTTTTACCCCTAAATTCCGCTGTGCGGAACTATTGATTTACTGATAATTAACAAGCCCACCTTGGGAGTCCCGATAGCTATCCGGAGGGGGTGAATCATAGTCTTATTTTTTACTATAGATAGAATCTTAAGGTAATTTTCACTCCCATCGAACCGAGACTCGATTTGGAACTTCCCTGAATCAGGCTTTCCATTTTATTCGGAGCTGAGGAAAGATGGTATGAAGAGGTTGATGAATTATCAGAAATATTCGAAAGCATTTTATTATAGAATCCCCCTAATGAGATCTGCACGCTGTTATGAATCGTAAGCTGTAAACCGGCAGATGCAAATAATTCTTCGTACATTGATTTTAATGTCATCTGGCCATCAGCCGAGTTTTTATAATTGGTCATGAATCCTTCATAGGTTACACCTTCAATCAGAACATGATATGCTGAATAATATCCGGAATATGAAAAAGTACCGGTGCTATTGAAACTTTTCTGCATCGGAATTGAGAAATTAATACCAGACTGAATGTATAAGCCAAAGCTCTGAGAAAATGGTATCTGAAGGTTCAGCGCCAGAGGAATCTTTACGAACGATATTTTCTGGGTTTCTGAGATATTCTGCCCATCAATTATACGGTTATATTGCTCATGTTCCGAGTCAGTAGTGTCATATGCATCTGAATATGATGCAAGTGATAAACCTGT
>PMEC01000178.1:13923-17081 GCA_003155705.1 Bacteroidales bacterium | reverse complement strand
AGCCCAAGAAAAACCTGCATCGATGTCATTCCTTCAAATTCATTTTTCCTGCTCACTTTCCTGAGAATATCATTACTAAGGGTGAAGAGTGGCTTGGTTCTCCCTTTCTGGTCCTGAACAAGTATCTTCCCAAATTCTTCAGCTGTCTTTTTATCAGGTATCAGTTTCTGGGCATTTGCTGTTTTCGTTCCAACCAATAAAATCATAAGAATCAGAACAGAAACAGTTTTCCTGAAAGAAGATTTCCAGTAACCTGCACTAACATTGTGAAATACTGAATTTTTATTAATTAATGAAAGAATGATGAAAAGGAAAAGCAGTCCATATCCGAAATAGCTTACGGACATACCTGCATNNTTGAGGATATTATTCATAAAAATCAGAAATGGTTTCTCAGTTCCGGAGGCTCTGTCAATAAGGACTACATCGCTCTTATATCCTGATGGGCTGTTTGAACCGGGATATCTTTCCAGAATGAATTTGTTCAGTCTGAGGCTGAAAGGCAGAACTGAAATTTTTGAACCGTAAAACAATTCTATCGTTTTTCCGTCAATATTCACAGATGCAGTTGAAGTGTTTTGATCAGCCTGTTCCCATAAGGTCACTTTAGCCGATTTCTCTCCTGCCATCAAATCGAAAATAAACGCTATCTGTCCTGTCTCCTGCTGGGCGGGATTGATACCAACCGGACCTGAACCTGACTCCATCGCATTCGGAATAATCTTTGTCAGAACGATATTAAATTTTTCTCCTCCTGCGCTGCCTCTGCTTTTGTAATTATCAGCAGTTCTCGAAGTCAGCGAGTATTTTTTTGAATTTTCAGCCAGAATGTTATCCCTTTCGTCCTTTATAGTATATCCAATATATTTAGCGCTTGAAAAGCACTTGTTTTCCTCATTTCCCTCCCTGATATGAATTGATCCTTCATATCCAAAATATCTTGTTATACCGGCACCTACAATCATGATTATAAAGGCAACATGAAAAAAGAAGACAGTGAGTTTTGATTTATTATATAGTTTATGTACTATTATCTGCCCTAGAAGGTTAACAACCAGCAAAAAAAGGATAAGTTCGAACCACCTTGTATCATAGACAAGACTATAAGCTGCAGCCGATCCGAAATCATTTTCAATAAATGTAGCTACAGCCATTGCTATAGCAAATAATACAAAAAGTACACCCATGAATACGGGGGAAAAAAGAAATTTTAAATACTTCATGATATAAATTTGTTAAATAATTCAATTAAATATCCCGGTGTTGGAAGTCGGAAGTCGGAAGATTAAAAATTGTAATTATTTAATCTAATTTCAACTTCTGATATCTGACTTCTAACTTCTGACTCCATTATCCCCGTTCAGAGATCAGCCTCAGTTTTTCCTTATCGAGGATCTGAATTTTAGAACAATCTGATTTGACTACACCTGATGTCTCTAGTTCCTTAAGTATCCTGACAACGCTTTCCTTGGCCATATTGGTCATCTCACCAAGCTCCTGCCGGGAAAGTATAATATCAAATAAATCAGATTTATAAACCTCATCGGCAAAAAAAAGTATTGCTTCAGCTAGTCTGCCCGGCATTTTTTTCTGGGTAAGACTAACAAGTTTACTTTGCAAGGCTAAGGATTTAACACTTAAATCTTCTATCATCCCGAAGGCAAATTCTGCATTCTGTCTGATCAATTGATTGATCACCTCAAAACTTATAAAACATGCCCGAACGACAGTCAATGCTGAGACGGAATATGATTGCCGGGCATGAACATTGACACCTGGTCCGATGATCAGTTGAGAAGGTGTACCAATTCCGAGAATAAAACTCTTGTTGTCAAGCCCTTCGATATATATTTTCGCCATACCGGTTGCAAGAAAGACGGCGTTTGAAGAAGGAGATCCCTGCTTCAGTATTATTTCACCTGGTTTAAATGTTGCTTCATACCTGTTATCATTCAGAAGTCTGATTTCGCTCCTGGAAAGATTTTTGAAGTTTTTCCAGGCTACTATACAGTTTTCACAGCTGTTAATCAATCTTTCATTAGCCATTGTACAGAATTAAAAGGATGCAAAAAATAGTTTTTCGATATGCAAGTTAAGAAAAACTAATATATATCAAGTTTTTTATTGACAAATATCACTTATACCTCTCATATCTATCAATAACAGATATTGCAAATATCAGTCTTTCTGTTAGTCAATTAACAGAGTACTCTTTGTACATTGCCTGACAAAACTTTTGTTAGATTTATTACAATAAACCTATAACTATGAAGATCATTATCAGATTATTATCACTTTGTGCCGTCGCGGCTTTCCTTTTGACATCGTGTGAAGGGCCCATGGGTCTGCCGGGGAAGAACGCAAATGAGAGCTGTATTTTATGTCATAATACTGCAAATCAGGACGCAAAGTTAGCAGAGTACCATTCATCAAAACATTATTATGGTACTTCAAGTGCCAGGAATACAAAGTGGTGTGCAAGATGTCACACCAATGAGGGTTTTCAGGAGATAACCGGTAACGGAAAGTTCATTGTTGCAAACGATATACCTGATGGTACAAGAATTAATTGTGAAACTTGCCATAAGCACAGAGCATTTGATTTTACGGTTGACACACTTTCTGAAATTTTAAGAACCAATACACCGATCTACCTGAATTACAACAAAAATCTTGTTGCAACAGATTTTGGTAAAATAGATAATTTATGTATTACCTGCCATCAGATTCGGGGAGTCTCAAGTGCCGCAACTACACTTCCATTTTTCCCGATGGATTACACAAAACAACCTACTGATACAGTTCAGTACAGACAAGGTCAGTCTTTTGCAGTGCATGATGGGAACCAGTCCAATCTATTTGCCGGTATCAATGGTTATGAATATCCGGGCCAGACATATACCAGAACATGGCAACACTCCGGAAATNNGGTCACACATTGAAGCCGAATCTTGCAGCATGCCTTAAATGTCACAATGGTGTAGATAAGTTGTCGCCAGTTGTTGCCTCGATAAGCGCTAAACTGACCGAACTTGGTAACCTACTTGCTTCCAGAAAAGTATTCACAAGCACTTATTCTGCTGTTAATACTCACGATTATAACGGGTTGCGTTATGATGGTACAACAACAACAACATATACTTCAATTTCTGCACTTA
>PMEC01000178.1:0-13890 GCA_003155705.1 Bacteroidales bacterium | reverse complement strand
ATTGACTGGCTTAATGCACATCCCTGATCAGCCTCTATGAAATAGAGTAAGTTGATTGAAAATTTATTTATTCCATTCCCCCATAGAAATATCTCTGGGGGTTTATTTTTAAAGAAAAGACAAGATGGATAGAGGATAATGATTTGAAGTTTCCGAAACTAATCATGCTCCGAAACATGAAAGCCTGTTATCATTCCGCGAAATAGTGACAAGGGTTTATCTCCCAGGGTACATGTATAAATATGTACTATCATGAATATTGATAAAAGGAATCCCATTGTAATATGAAGAATATCTGTCAAAACCAGACCGCTTACTCCAAAAACCCTGTTAATAGTAATTTCAGGAAACAGTAAACCAATGCCGGATATAATAAGCAGAGGAATACCAATATACATCGCCATGACATATGTTAGTTTTTGAAGAGGATTAAATTTGCGTTCCATTGTGACCGGGAAGGGGTGAGCTTCCTCCTTGAACATACCAAATGAATAATATTTAAGTTGTTTAAAAAGATCCGACCAGAAATTTTCCTTTTTTATTTTATAATATCTTTTATTTTTTGTAAAAGAGTTGCCAAGAATGAAAAAAATATAATTTCCTGTAAGCAATAGTGCTGCAAAATTATGCCACTTTACAGCTTTAGCAAAACCAACCATATATGATGGATTGTGTCTACCGGTATATTGCATACTGATACCTGTTATAATGAGGACAATAAATAACAGAGCATTAAATAAATGCCATAATCTGATCCATTTAGGATATAGATACATCCTGACCTCCTTTTTGTATTTTTTTTAACTTCTTTATCCTGAAGATGACATGTACCGTTATTATAATAAGTATTGCTAAAAAACCCAATAGGCTAAACAGGTTCAGATATGAATTACGGTTAGCGCCAATTACATAGGATTCATTTAATATCACCCCATTAACAAAACCGTTGTTGTGCCGTTGTTCTTTAGATCTGAATTTGTAAAGAGAGGACATGAGAAGAGAATTCTGAGAATGACACTCATTACAAAGTCTTACGGCTTCTTTTTTCGGTCTTATAAAATGAGAAACTAATATGCTGTCATTAACCCTTGTATGACATTCAATACACCTGACATTCAGAAAATGTGCTGCCTGATTTGGAAGCCATTCATGAGTTTTAAGAATATCGATCTCTTTCCTGTCGGTCAGCAATTGGAACCGGTCGAAATTAGCATGGCAGTTAAGGCAAATGCTATTATCATAAAGGATGGTTTCCTTAATATTCAGACTGTTCCTTATATTAATCTTATAGCTATGAGGGTTATGGCATTTCCAGCATGAGAAGCCATCTGGTTCAAGTTTATAATGAATGCTTTGTTTATATTCTGTGTCGATCTCCTCAAAATGATATTGTGCGAATTTCGGATCGCCTCCATGACAATCAATGCAGTTCAATTTCTGCTCCATCCGGAGTTCTCCGGGATGAGGGAATTTTGAGTACTGTTCGGAGTGGCAGTCTGTGCAACTGAAATTTTTATGATTCGAATTGTAAAACTCTTCTCGCTTTATTATTCGCTCAGAGCACATCAGAGCCCTGATCTGTTTTCCAAGGGTCTCATTTGTATACTCATATTTCCCCTGGCCGTGACATTTCAGGCAATGTTCATTATCGGCAGAAAGCTGAGATTTAAAAGTTGTGGTATCCTGTGTCTTCTGATCATCCCTTTTTAAACTGAATACTTCTGCTGAAGAGGCTGAAGTATAACTGGTTAAAAACAAAAATAAGATAATCAGAAATCTAATTATTTTCATCCGTGATTCCAGGTATGAATTAGAATCTTATCGTAATATTGAAACCAAACATATATTTACCTTTAGCGAAATCATTTGTGTTAAAAACAAGGTTCCTTTGGTAAACAATCTGATTATAGTTAGTGACGAAAACCTGGAAAGTATGAGTTCCTGTCCCTATCTCCCAACCAATTGCAAGGTTAGGCTTGGGCTGTATGGTAATATTCTGTTTGGTAAGAAGCTGGTCATATTCAAGTATCAGTGAATGCGATCCGAAAAGATTTGCCCGCAAGCCCGCTGATAGACCTAAATTCAAATTCTTATAAGCAATAGTTGAATCAGCATTCGTTGGGACAGAATTAAAATAGGCTAATGAGGGAGCAACCTGAACAGAGAACATATTATTAATTTTCCGGGCTACAATAAATTCTGTAAAGTACGAAAGTCTGTGTATGCTCCGGAATTCTCCCGGCCCGAAATTATCTTTTGACCTCAGATCAGCGGCAATATTTCCAAAATACGAAAGTGAAACAGGCATTTTATTATCCTCAGTCTGTTGTAGAATAACATATTTCCATTGTATATCCTGCATCTGGTAGTCTTTTGTTGTACCCACTCCTACCATCAGTTTGTCAGTTATACCATAACTAAGACCGATTCTTGTATTGGCAGCTCCATAAATACCATAAATGTCATGGATATTTTCAATGAAGCTGAACCTGTGGCGTATTTCCATTTCGAGACCACCTTTATATGGAGTTCCGATTGTCGGATTATCGATGAGAATTCCTGTTCCAAAAGTATTTCTGACAGGTTTTGATCCTACCTGAACTTGTGTTGTATCCTGGCTAAATGCCCGTACCAAAAACGCTGACAGTATTAATACAATAAATACTCTTTTCATTTTAATTGAATTTTATAGGTTTAGGTCTTGTTAATTATTTTGTGCTCCCTGAGTGGTCCAGTAGAGAATTTTTTTCCTGTTATTATCAGAAAGACTGGAATTAGGATGTCCACTCATCATCTGCATATATAATCTGGATGTTTCGTATGGAGGTTTGACAAATCCACCATTTGTAAGAGAATTATAAGATTTACCCTCACTCAGGTTAGGTGACTGGACTCCTCCATGGCAGGAAGCGAGGGCACAGGTAGAACTAAAGATCGGTTGAATATCATTTTTTAAACTCCAAATCTGCGTTGGATCAAATGGTGTTGGAAGAATTTGATACTTCTCACATGAAGCGATTCCGGCCGACGTAGTTATAACGATGACAGCAACCAGAATCTGTCTTATCCTCTTAACTTTGGGGGTCATTTTCATTTTAATTGTTAATTAGTTCACAAAGATATCTGATAATACTGATTGGTAGCTAATTGGTGTTGGTTAATTTTACCGTCCACCTGATGCTGTTTATCATAACTGAAATTGATCTTTGTCATCATAGTTAGTGATATTTGTTAGTTAATAATTTCGTGATGATTAATAATAAATGGGGCGTCTCAAAAGGCGAGATCAGCCTCTTTTTTATACCCCCTAAATCCCCCTAAAGGGGGACTTCTTTTATTACTATATATTTGAATGTTAATATTTTACACCTCCCCTTTAGGGGAGGCTGGGAGGGGCAAACAGGAGGGATGAAGAGATTAATAATGCCATTTTAATACACCCCCTGTTATTTAAGTATGCGTAATTATTTGCAATAAAAGGCAGATTCAAACCTAAAACTTATAAACGTTATCCTCAATAAGTTTACCGGCAATTCTTCTTCTTGCATCTTTGATATTTACACCTTCCGCTTTGGTAAGGATTTCAATAGCCTTAACAAGTTTTGGTGCAATCGAAGGTGATGCAAAGGAGTATACTGCATCGCATGCAGATTTTCTTATTTTCCCGGCNNTTCGCGTTTCTCAACTCTTAATACCAATGATTCTGATACATAAGTCTCCATCATCATTTCAGCAATATTATTCAGAACTTCCTGTTCATTTATCAGGTTTTTTTCGAATTGTTTTGTTGCACCATGCAAACAGATCAGAATAACTTTCTTGAAGTTTTTAATATAGCGAATTTTCTCCTGATAATAGCTTTCATCTATGGCTTTTCCATCTGTCAATCCATCAACACCGTTATAAAGTTTTTCAGCCTGCACAAAAAGATCGAATTCCCCTTTCATAGCACGTTTCATGGCAGTATCAACAACAAGAAGACGGTTAATTTCGTTTGTTCCTTCAAAGATTCTGTTAATCCTGGAATCACGATAACCTCTTTCGACGGCCATTTCTGCTGAATAGCCCATTCCTCCATGTATCTGCACAGCCTCATCAGCTACAAAATCGAGCATCTCAGAACCAACAACCTTTAAAATAGCAGCTTCCACAGCGTAATGACTTATTGCTTCTATTGAGGCACGGCCTTTGTCTCCACAATCTACCTTTAATTTATCCATCAGATCATCAATATCCTTACTTACCCGATAAACGGCTGATTCTGAGGCATAGAGACGTATGACCTGCTCTGCAAGTTTGTGCTTAATTGCACCGAATGTTGAAATGAGGACACCGAACTGTTTACGTTCGTTGGCATATTTTACAGAGTCACCAATTGCTTTTTTTGCAGCTCCGATTACGTTAGCCCCAAGTTTGATTCTTCCCATATGCAAAATGCTGAGAGCAATCCTGAATCCCTCACCTCTCTTTCCCAGAAGGTTTTCAACAGGTACTTTAACATCAGTNNACGCCCGGAAATTTGGTTTCAACAATAAATGCGCTTAAAACCCTGTCGGTATCTATTTTTGCGAAAACCACCAACGTATCTGCAAAGCCTGCATTGGTGATCCACATTTTTTGCCCGTTCAGGATATAATTCTTACCATCCTCACTGAGCCTGGCATTAGTTTTGCCTGAATTTGCATCACTACCTGCTCCGGGTTCGGTAAGACAATATGCACCAATCAATTCTCCGGTTGCGAGTTTGGTCACATAACGCCGTCTCTGGTCTTCATTTCCATAATACATTATAGGAAGCGTACCAATGCCACAATGCGCCATGTATGCAACTGAGAATGAATAGCCTGCTCCGGTAGTTTCGGCAACCAGCATCTGTGTAACAAACGACTGACCGAATCCATTATACTCTTCAGGAATTGATATCCCCATTAATCCAAGTTCACCAGATTTTTTCAGAATAGATTTCATCAGCTCCCTGTCGCTTTTTTCTACTTTTTCCAGGTTGGGGTATACATCAGCTTCAAGAAAATCCCTGCATGTCTGGGCAATCATTAACTGTTCTTCGTTAAATTCCTCAGGAATAAAAACATCTTTAGATTCGACTTCGCTTACAAGAAATTCGCCGCTTTTCAAGACTTTTCTGTTTTCCATTGTTGTTAATTTATATTTGGATTAAATTATAATTCAAGTGATTGTGCAATAAGCTCCGCAATATCCAGGTTTTTTATCTCATCCTCCTTGTTCTTGTATTTCAACCCATCTGTCAGCATTGTCATACAAAAAGGACAGGCGGAAGCAATGACTTTAGCATTTGTTTTTAAGGCATCCTCGGTTCTTTCAATAAATATCTCCTTGTCTCCTTTCTCTGCCTCTTTGAACATCTGGGCCCCTCCTGCTCCGCAACACAGAGCAAAGCTTTTATTCCTGTGCATCTCTACAAAATTGGCTGTTAAATTTTTAAGGATCGCGCGAGGTTCGTCATAAATGTCATTGGCTCTGCCAAGATAACAAGGATCGTGATAGGTTATGGTCACATCCTTAAGTAAGGTTTCATTTAACTTAAGTTTACCCGCTGAAAGATACTTGTTAAGAAACTGTAAATAGTTTACTACCTCATATTTACCACCCAGGTCAGGATACTCATTTTTAAAGATATTATAACAATGCGGACATATCGTTATAATTTTTTTCACCTCATACATTTTCAGGATTTCAATGATCTGCAGGGCCTGCATCTGATAAAGCATTTCATTACCTGCCCTTCTTGCAGGATCTCCGGTACAGGTCTCCTCCTTGCCAAGTACTGCATAACTGACATTCAGATGTGTTAGAATTTTTGCAAATGCCCTTACAACCTTTTTGTATCTGTCATCAAAGGCACCTGCACATCCAACCCAGAAAAGGTATTCCGGTTTCTCCCCTTTCGAAAAGAGATCGGACATTACAGGTACTTCGATTTTTCTGGTTTCCATATTANNGAGCCTGTCTTCCGAAGAATATTGCCATGGGGCTCCATTGTTTTCAATGTTGTTAAAGACTGCTTTCAATTCGCCTGGAGCAGATGCCTCCTCCATGACAAGGTATCTTCTCATATCAATAATTATTGTCGGATGATTAATATTTATGGGGCACTCTTTTGCACAGGCATTACAGGTAGTGCATGCCCATAATTCTTCCTCTGATATATAATTCCTGAGAAGGGATTTGTTGTCGCTGAAATCCCTGCCATTTTTAACCATCAATGGTCCTTTTTCTTTCATTCTTGCCCTGAGATCCATCATCACTTTACGNNACTGACGTGCAGCGACCGCATTCTGTGCACGAAAGAGAGTCGAAATAATTCTTCCATGTCACATCCTCAACATCTTTTACGCCAAAGCGTTCAACAGGTGTATCTGAAGGAGCTGCTGCAAAAGCGGTATCAGGATTCATCATCAGTTTAACTTCAGTGGTAATATTATCCATGTTGGTAAGTTTACCCAGAGGTTCAAGTCGTGATAGAAAAACATTTGGTACCGACATGAAAACATGAAAATGCTTGGAATATGGCAGTATGTTGGCAAAAATGAATATCAAAAGAATATGAGTCCACCAGCATACCTGATACTGAATATATAAGTCAGTTGCCGGCAGCCCTTCAAAAAGAGAAGCCAGCACGTTACTCACGGGGTACACTCCATTAATTACTTCACCTGTAAGTGTCTTATATTCAACATACCCTGTATTCATGCCAAGTAATGAGAGCATTAATAACAGTATAATTGACAGGGCAATATTTGCATCAATATGTGATATTCTTTTCATTTCGATCCCTTCGAAACGCTTAATATGAAAGAAGATCCGCCGGCAGAGAAAAATAATTATTGAGACGGCTACAAGCAGGGCGAAGATATCGCCTGATCCCATTATTATTTTGTAGACCGGACCCAGGAATGTCAGTACTTTATCAGTTCCGGAAAGTCCGTCAATAACCATCTCGACGCTACCTATCAGGATTACACAGAAACCCCAGAATACAAGTGCATGAAAAAATCCGATAAATGGTTTGCGGAAAATTTTGGTCTGCCCGAATGCAATTTTAAGCATCAGACTGAATCTTTTCCCGAGATTCTTTACTGGAAATCCTGACCTGGTAAATTTGAAGAAACCGATAATCCGGTTAATTGTAAAAAAGAAAGCACCCAAAGTAATCAGCAGGGCAATTATAAAGATTATCTGTTTCGTCATTTTATTTCCAGAAAATTATTTCTTTAATTCCTTTACTGCTTCAATAAGCTTTGGCAGGACTTTCATTGCATCACCAACAATTCCGTATTGTGCTGCTTCAAAGATAGGAGCATCCTTATCTGAGTTAATGGCTACAATGTACTTTGATGAGCTGATCCCGGCAAGGTGTTGTGTGGCTCCTGAAATCCCAACAGCAATATAAACATTAGGCGCAATGATCTTCCCTGTCTGTCCGGTATGCTCATCGTGAGATCTCCATCCTTCATCAGAAACAGGACGGGAACAGGCAGTCGCGGCACCCAGTAATCCTGCCAACTCAACAATTGGACCCCAGTTATCCGGTGATTTCATGCCTCTTCCACCTGAAACAACTATATCAGCGTCGGTAAGCAGGATCTTACCTGCCATTTTCTGTACATCTTTTACTTCAGTTTTCAGTAATGAACTATCAACTGAAATATTAAGATCCTCTATAACTGAATTATTGGTTGTCTCGAAAAGATCAAATGAGTTCTGTGCAAGTGTGAGTATTTTAATTTCTGAATTTATGACAACTTGAGCGTAAGCATTCCCGGAATAAGTTCTTTTATAAACAGTGAATGGGTTAAGGTTAACAGGAAGTTTGCTTACCCCGGAACCTATTCCGGCTTTTAAACTAACAGATAACCTGGGAGCAATAGCTTTACCTTCATTGTTATTTGAGATTATTATAACACTGGATTTTTCTTTTAAGGCAACCTGCGAAATTATATTTGTATAAACCTGATTATCAAGTATTTTACATTGTTCATTATTTACATTGAGAATTTTCCCGGCTCCATAGTTTCCCAACTTCTTCAATTCGTCATTTTCAACTGCACCTATTGAAAGTGCGATTACTGAGACATTGAGCATATCGGCAACTTTGGAGGCGTAGGAGACAAGTTCGAAAGATGATTTTTTAAATTTACCGTCCCAATTCTGGGTATATACTAAAACTGACATATTTTGCACTTTTTGGATTTAACAATCAAATAACTTTTGCCTCATTCTGAAGCAACTGAATAAGCAATCCTGGATTTTCAGCATCTATATATTTGCATGCTGCACGGGGTCTAGGCTTTTCGAAGACAATAAACTTTGTAAGAGATTGTGCTTCCATTGGTTCGTAGATCTTAACAGGTTTGGTCCTTGCCATCATTATCCCTCGCATAGCGGCAATTCTCGGCTCTTTGGCTATTCCTTTCTGGACTATTGCAACGAAAGGTGTTGGTACAGAGACGGTCTCACGTCCACCATCAATTTCCCGGGTAAGTAATGGTTTCCCGTTTTCAATTTTCAGACCTGATACAGCTGATACGGATGGAATGTTCATGAACTCAGCAATCATACCACCGGTTACCGATCCATTAAAATCGCTCGACTCAATTCCACACATAATGATATCGAATTGTTCCTTTCTTATCACCTCAGCAAGCTGTGAAGCCACATAATACCCATCTGAAGGTTCAGTATTTACACGAATTGCATCATCTGCTCCGATAGCAAGAGCTTTTCTGATTGTTGGTTCTGAAGATGCAGGTCCCACATGCGCCACAGTTACCGACTTAACACCGGTTGATGGATCATCCTTCAACTCAAGGGCACGGGTAAGAGATAATTCATCCCATGGATTGATAACCCATTGAACACCTGTAGTGTCAAACTTAGTATCTGCTTCTACAAACTTAACTTTTGTAGTTGTGTCGGGAACATTACTGATACAAACCAGAATTTTCATTGATGATTAAGTTTTATTCTATTTTTTTCATATTAAAATACCCGGATTTCTATTGCAAATTCTCTTAATGAGGCGGCAAATATAACAATTTATGCTTCACAATCAAACCTCAGATGCATCATTTTTAGCATGTGTTCGAAACATATTATTGTTTTAAGCATCTATCAGACTGCATATTAACTTTAAACTACAACTTATTGTTCTTTATGAGTCGAAAGAGATGGGAAAACTGTTCAGATTAAAGAATTGATAATGGTATAAAATCTGTTTCATCCGGGAAATACAAAAACAAAATAATTGATAGTGCATCCTGATAAATTTAAATATAAGATATAAATTCGCGGCACCGGAAAAACCAGGAAACCTTTCCTCAATCAGCAGATGAATAAATTCAGAACATATGGTGCAGTAATCATTTCGATGATCTTCTGGTCATTATCATTCATATGGTTCAAGATAGCAAATGAGTACTACAGACCTATTACAATTGTTTTTATCAGACTCGTTATAGCCACTATCATACTCACCTCCTATCTTATTATAACAAAGAAATTTATGAAGATCAGGAGAGAAGACCGGCGATTATTTTTTATGCTGGCAATGTTTGAGCCATTTCTCTATTTCCTCGGGGAAAGTTTTGGTCTTACTTATGTCTCTTCGACTGTCGGATCGGTAATAATTTCAACAATTCCGGTATTCGCGACAATAGGAGCATGGTTTTTTTTCAGGGAGAGACTTAAAGCCGTCAATTATATCGGAATTATACTATCATTTTCAGGAATTCTGGTTTTCATATTCAATAAAGACGGTTCCCTCTCATTCAATATTAAAGGACTAGCCCTGTTATGTTTTGCGGTGTTCTCCGCGGTTGGATATAATCTCACCCTCAGCAGGCTTGTTGGCCATTACAGTCCTGTTTATATTGTTAATGTTCAGAATGTTCTAGGAGCTTTGTTTTTTCTGCCGTTTTTTTTGATTTTTGACTTCAGGACATTCCTCAACGCACCACACAGTTTTGAAACATTCAGACCAATTATAGAGTTGTCTGTTTTCGCATCCTGCGGGGCGTTCATTCTTTTTGCCTATTCCGTAAAGAATATGGGTATTTCAAAGGCAAATGTTTTTTCAAATTGTATACCTATTTTTACAGCTTTTTTTTCATTCTTGCTTATGGGAGAAAGGCTTACCATTCAGAACATTACAGGAATAATAATTGTAATCGCCGGCCTTTTTCTTTCACAGATACACCCAAATAAAAAGAGTATCGATGAGGCGCTTGTCCTCACAGGAAAAACTGCTTAAAGCCGTTTTCTACCACCTGTAATACTATTCATTCGTGTCATATCGTTTAAATAAAATCATTTTATCTTTGCATGAGCAAATCCAATGATAAGAAGGACTATATATTTAATTCTGTGTAGTTTTACAGGAGCTCTGTTGTCAGGGCAGACCGGGGGAGACCATGTTTATGATTTTCTTAATCTTACCTATTCAGGACTTGTTTCATCACTGGGCGGGGTGAATGTTTCCCTGAGAACAGGAGATCTGAATCTCGCTTATCACAATCCCGCTCTTCTGAATCCGGATATGGATAAAAGTCTGGCTTTAAACTATGTAAACTATTTTGCTGGAATAAATTATGGAATGACAATGTATGCCAGATCATTTCCCGGAACGGGAAATTTTGCAGCCGGTATAACTTATCTTAATTATGGTTCGTTTAAAGAGACAGATGAATCGGGGAATATAACCGGCACCTTTACAGCTTCAGAATATGCTCTCTCGCTGATATATTCAAGGGATATAGATTCTCTTTTTTCAATCGGAGCAAATCTTAAGCCAATACTCTCTGATCTTGAGAAATACACCTCTTTCGGAATGGCCCTTGATATCGGAGCATCATATCACAGCAGAAATAATCTTTTTTCAGCGGGATTTACAATAAAAAATATGGGGCTTCAGATAACAACTTATAGCGGAGATATCCACGAGAAATTGCCTTTTGAGATCCAGGCAGGAATATCACAGCAACTTGCACATGCCCCATTGCGGTTTTCGCTTACATTCAGACATCTTGAACAATTTGATCTCACTTATAATTATATAACAGGAAGCAATAGCGGAACTTCAAGTGTAAACCAGACGCAGAAAATGTCCGATTTTCTTGAAAATGCAATGAGACATATGATCATTGGAACTGAACTTATTCCTTTAAAAAATTTCTACTTATCAGCCGGATATAATTATCAGAGAAGAAAAGAGCTTGAGATTGATTCCAAAACCTCAACTGTAGGATTTTCCTGGGGTTTTGGCATTAACACTTCATTCCTGAGAATAGGATTTGGACGTGCAACCTATCATCTTGCCGGAGCATCAAATAATATCTCGCTAATCCTGCGACCTGATCTGATTTATAAAAAATTCCATAATTAATTCCGGATGGACAAAAAACTTATAATTGCAATAGACGGCTATTCATCGTGCGGCAAGAGCACTTTTGCAAAAGCTATCGCTAAAGTATTAGGATATATTTATATTGATAGTGGTGCAATGTACAGGGCCGTAACACTGTACTGCATGAGAAAGGGATATATCAACAAAGAAGGTATTAATATTACCGGCATTTTGAATAACCTGANNTGAAAATGAGATAAGGGGAATTGAGGTCTCGGCATTTGTAAGCAGGATAAGTCAGATACCTGAAGTCAGAGAAAGAATGGTAGAATTACAAAGACAGATCGGAGGTTCAAAAGGGATAGTAATGGATGGCAGGGATATCGGAACAGTCGTGTTCCCTGATGCTGAGATTAAGATCTTCATGACTGCATCTATCGATATAAGGGCAAAAAGGAGGTTTGATGAACTGAAGACAAAAGGCAATAACATTGATTTTGAAGAGATTAAAAGAAATATTGTTGCGCGGGATATAGCCGATGAAAACAGGGATATCAGCCCGTTAAGAAGAGCTGAAGATGCCATTGTTCTGGACAACAGCAGAATGACAGTGAATGAGCAGATGATTTGGGTGATGGGCATAATTGAAAATAAGAAACATGGTAGTTGAGGTTGATGAGAGATCGGGTTTTTGCTTCGGTGTGAGAAATGCCGTGGAAATTGCTGAGGAAGCTCTTGCCAGAAATGAAAAAGTGTTTTCTCTGGGCCCGATTGTTCATAATGATATTGAAGTTGAACGTCTTGCAAATCTTGGCCTGGTTTCCGTAAATCATGAAGAATTCAAGGAGCTGAGAAATTGTAAGGTTCTGATACGGGCTCATGGAGAACCACCTGACACATATGAGCTTGCNNGGTCATGCCGAGGTAGTTGGATTGCTTGGACAGACCGATAATGAAGCGATTTTAGTAAATGGTAAAGAAGATATTGATAAGATCCTGTTCGCAAATGAGGTTCATCTGTTCTCGCAGACGACTATGAGTGTTAAGGAATATAACGATCTCGCGGAATCTATTATTTTTAAAATGAATAAACAGGGAATTCCGGATGCTAAGACACATCTGCATAAAAATAACACCATCTGCGGACAGGTTTCTAACAGGCAACCCAGGTTAAAAGCATTTGCAAAAAAACATGATATTATTGTATTTGTCAGCGGCAGGGAAAGTTCGAATGGGAAAATGCTTTATGACGTCTGTAAAAATGAAAACCCTAATACATGGTTTGTATCTTCACCAGGGGAAATAAAAAAGGAATGGTTTATAAACAGTATCTCAGTCGGTATCTGCGGCGCAACTTCCACGCCCAAGTGGCTGATCGACAAAATTAAAGACACTATACTGTTAATCTGATCCTTCAGTGATTTCTTTGTTGACCTTCAAAAAAAATATTTGCTACCTTTGCCGGCTGATATAAACAGTTAAATTAATGGGAAAAATTAAGAAAATCGGAGTTCTTACTTCTGGTGGCGATGCCCCAGGTATGAATGCAGCCATACGGGCTGTCGTAAGAACTGCCGTTTACAATAAAATTGAAGTAATGGGCATCCGCCAGGGCTACCAGGGCATGATCGATGCTAATTTTAATGAAATGAATTCCAATAGTGTCAGTGATATTATTCAAAGAGGCGGCACTATACTTAAAACTGCACGCTGCGAGAAATTCAGGACTCCTGAAGGCAGAAAGAAAGCCTACGATAATTTAAGAGAAGCACAGATAGACGGTGTAGTTGTTATCGGCGGGGATGGCTCTTTTACCGGAGCAAGGATATTTAATGAGGAATATGACATACCTTTTGTTGGTGTTCCGGGAACAATCGATAATGATATATATGGAACCGATTATACAATAGGCTACGACACGGCTCTGAACACCGTGGTTGAAGCAGTAGACAAAATAAGGGATACCGCGAGTGCACATAACAGAATGTTTTTTGTCGAAGTGATGGGTGCTGAAGCCGGATTCATAGCACTTTACAGTGGTATTGCCACAGGTGCTGAAGCTATTCTGATACCTGAGACAAGAGGAGAATCCCGTGACCTTAAGAAAATGATTGAGACAGGTAACAAAAGAAAAAAATCAAGTAACATAATCATTGTTGCGGAAGGAGAACAGGAGGGTGGCGCATTTGCTATCGCCGAAAAGCTTAAAGATGATTTTAAAGAATATGATGTAAGAGTATCTGTCCTTGGCCACCTTCAGCGCGGAGGTTCACCATCGGCAATTGACAGGGTTAATGCAAGCCGGCTTGGCCATGCTGCAGTTGAAGCTCTTCTCGATGACCAGAAGAGCGTAATGGTTGGAATCCAGAACGGTGAGATCAGCCTGGTACCATTCAGGAAAGCAGTAAAGCTCCATAAAGACGTAAATCATGACCTTATTACTCTCGCCGAGATATTGTCTGTTTAATAATGTCCCTTCATATGTCAGAATCAAAAGTCTATTTCACCAA
>PMEC01000154.1 GCA_003155705.1 Bacteroidales bacterium | reverse complement strand
AAAAGATGACCGATAGTTCGTCCAAGTATATAGAGAAGAATTAAACCACCGAAAAGCTTAATTATGAGTAAAAGATCATTCATAGTCAGTAAAACTATTGTTAATCAAATTTGCATCAACATTTATAAGTGTTTTATCAGGATTGCCCGGNNATGATTTACCTTTCTTTATTTTTCTTAACTTCCAAAGAACGAGGATTGGATACGGATCCGTAGTTCACACCCATGATTGGCTCCTCCAGAATAGTCTTCTGAAGAGTGGATAGAGCATCCTGGCACAGAAACAGCACCTTTCGCTTTTGTCCCAATGATATGGCCAGAGATTGAACATTTGTATTCTCACGGGAAAGAGCTAAGATCGTTTTTCTGATTTCACTAAAGTGTGTGTAATCTGTCAATGCAATTTTAAGATTGGGATTATTGCGAAATTCCTGGATAGCCATAAGGCCATCAAGATCCTTTCGTACCTCTTTATCCTTCCAGGCCATCTGAGTCTCCAATTTGTCCATTATACTATCACTTTCTTCAGCTATATGGGGTGCGAGTAAAGTCTGTATTTGCAACGCTGAAATCTGGGCTCCGCATGCAAGCAGCACCGCACTTCTGGCTTCCGGGAAATTAGCACTCTTTACCACGAGGTTGGAAAGAGCGTTGTCCATTTCTTTAACCGCATCTGCTGCAGGACCATAGGCTAAATCGTAAGCTTTGAGATTGGTATTTTTGATTGCCAGTATAAGCAGGGCACTGTCTATGCGTTGTAAATCAGTAAAAACCCCGGAGAATTGGACAAATAAGTCCCTTTCGTTCTGAGTGCCACCCTCAGCCAGGAGTTCCTCTAATTCCTTGCGTTCCTGCTCCACCTCTAATATAGCCGCATGGGCCTGATCTGCAAAAGTCTTTGAGTCTTCATCCGTGATGGCCATAACAGAACTCTTTTCAGCCTCCGAGCCCGATGCCAGATTCAAGCGCATTTGAGCCACAAGGTCGATCCGTTTAGCCTTGAAAGCAAGTTGCTCGATTGGTTTTGGCCCTGTTTGGAAATGCGATACTAATAGAATTATCAGGAGAAAAATCAATGCTCCCCCGGCCATCCAAAGGAAATCCTTGATACTAAACTTGATTTTCATAATACCCTCCGTGAAGTTATGCAGCAGACTTGAGTCGAGATCGGCTTAATCTGTTGCGGTTCATTTCTTGGAATTTGATGTACGAATAGCTTTAAAATATGCAAAAAATCAGTCATAATTATAAAAAAGTCACGATACAAAATTGCAACAACATTTATAATGATTTTGTAAGAAATGCCGGGCAATGTGTAAGAATTTTATAAAGGAAACGCAAAATCGTTCCGCGCAATCGGAAGATCGGTACGCACAATATTAAGATAGCCTCCTAGGATCAAGCGGAGTTTAATCGATCTTTATTGGAAAAATAATAATTGGTATTCCGAATTTAAAGAATCTCTTTTGAATAGAAAAGATGGTATGGTTATGTAGAAGTTTCGAAAGATAGAATGTCTTTGCGAAGATCAGCTGCCCCCCGAAAAAAGCCGCACCCGCTAATCTTGGTCTTATTTTCTTTACAATCCGGTAAACCTCATTTACTGGGTCTGTTCCGATAGTCCACATGCTCTTGCCATATAGTCCAAATTGATTGGCAATTGAAACATATTTTTCACCATCTTCTTTAACCTGAGCTTTAAAATGTTCTAATTCCTCAGTACCTCTGTAGATTTTGGAATTAATTACACCTATCCGGATAAAAACTATATTGTTATATACACCTTTGAAATTTTCAAGTATTCTCAGGAAAGTATATAAACCAGTACCTCCAAAACCACTTACCAGTATAATTGCAGTCCTCCCATCCTTTTTAAAGGCAACTTTTTTAGCTCCATTACCTTCGTATAGCCGATGCCCGATAAAACTTTCGATTTCGGCAAAAGCGTTTAATCTGAGCTTCTGAAGTTTTAAAGCCACTTTAAAATAATGGCGCTTTATATTTAATGCCAAAAAAATCAGCATTCCTGTAATAAGCAAAGTAACCCAGCCACCTTGACCGAATTTCAGAATGATAACTGAAACAAGTATAAAGGATGTAAGAATTAGTCCGATGCCATTGATAGATAATTTCCGTTTCCAATGCAATTGTTTTCCTCTCATCATCCACCAGTGTTTCACCATTCCTACCTGTGAAATGGTGAACGTAATGAACACATTGATACTGTATAAAACCACTAGTAATGCGACAGATCCTTTGGATATGACCATCAGAACAATAGAGGCAATCCCCATTAACAAAACTCCATTCATGGTCACCAGCCGGTCGCTTAATGATGCAAATCTCTTAGGGAACCAGTGATCAATTGCCATATTTGCCATAATTCTCGGGCCATCAATAAATCCGGTCTGTGCAGCAACGAATAACAATGCAGCTTCCGAAATCAGGGTGATCAGAACGAAACTTCTCGACCATAAATGTCCCCAGCCTGCGGTAAGGTTATCAAGCAATACGGCATTCAAGGTCTTATGAGTATCAAGTTGTACATCAAAAAGCATATAACAGATCATCAATCCTAAAACCATGAAGGAGAGGGAAATCGCCATTAAAAACATAGTTTTGCGGGCAGTATTGACCTTCGGTTCACGCAGGATAGGCATGCCATTACTGACTGCCTCAATTCCTGTATAGGTCCCTGCACCCATGCTGTATGCCCTGAGAATTATAAAAAATGTAGCAAAAAATCCAAATTGAGAAACAGTTGAATTTATCTCATGGGTTGTCTGGCTTGCGACGACCCCAAAATTTGAAGAGTGCATGAAGATGCCATACAAAATAGCTATTACATGTGTCGTAATAAAAATCACAAATATTGGGGTAAGCGAAAGTACCGATTCCTTTACACCTCTGAGGTTCAACATGATCAGAAAACTTACTCCTGCAAGGGCGAAAGGAAGTTTATATACCTGCCAACCTATAGGGAAAAAACTAAAAAGAGCATCGGCCCCACTCGATACAGAAAGAGTAATTGTCAGTACATAGTCAATTATCAGCGCCGATCCTGAAATCATACCGACAGTCGGAGACAACAGCTTGCTGCCAACAAGGTATCCACCTCCTCCATGAGGGAAAAGGCGTACAATCTGGTTGTAACTGGTGCTAATAATGAAAATTGTAAAGACGGTGCCCAGAGCTACAAAAATAGCTAAACTCGGATGACCCTGTAAATTTCTGAATGCTTCTTCAGGACCATAGCATGAAGACGATATTCCATCAGCTCCCAGCCCTATCCAGGCAAAAAAAGCTATTAAAGTTAATTTATGAAATATTCCCTTGTCCTGAATATCTTTAGCTTTGCCAATAAACGTGTTTTTTAGTTTACCCGAAAACGAAAAACCTGCAGATGAACCCTCCATTCTCTTCCTTTTTTATCTAAAAAATGATCAACAAAAGGCAGGTTTCTTTAAACCTGACCAAACCAGCAAATAAATCGCGCAAATGTAAAAAAAAGATTTTTAAAGCAGGTTTATTTTAGGTATAAAGATTTTTTAAAGAGAATGTAAGTAATTCGGATTGCGGATTGCGGTTGCGGATTAAAACCCAAACTGCATTGCATCCGATGGGGCATTGTAAGATAAAGAAACCGGGCTTTATGAAATAAATATTTTTATATTTGTTAATTGAACCAATCTAGTTAGAAAATGGCTGTCTTTACCCGAACCACTAAAAACCTGATTATCAAGATTGACGAGTTCTTTGATAACATTGATCTTGGAATTCTTGTCTTCCGGGAAGGTATTAAATCGTACCTGAATAAAGATATGGAATCCTTTCAAAGGCATCTTCAGAAAGTTGATACGCTTGAAAGCAATGCCGATAAGCTTCAGCGTGAAATTGAAAATGATATGATTACTCATTCAATATTGCCTCAGCACAGAGCTGAAGTTGCACAGCTGATTGATGAACTTGATGAAATAATTGATGGGGTAAAAAGTACACTTCACGAAATTGATATTGAGATTCCTGAGATACCTGAAGAACTTAACAACGATATTATCAGACTGGCTGAAGCATCTGCATCTGCTGCAGAAGAACTGGTCCCTGCTGCAAGAGCCTATTTTAAGGCGCCTTTTACCGTCAGGGAAAAACTCCTGAAAGTCTACTATTTCGAAAGTGAAACAGATAAGATATCGTTTAACCTTAAAAAAAAGATCTTTCACGAGTCCAGGGAACTCGATCTAGCTCACAAAGCGCACCTGAGGTACATAATACATCACATCGAAAATATCTCTGACCTTGCACAAAAAGCCGCTGACCTGCTTTCCGGAATGGCAATTAAGATTGTAATGTAATGACACTATTCTTCCTGACAAGTGGTCTGTTCCTCGGATGGTCACTCGGAGCTAACGATGCTTCTCACGTTTTTGGCGCCGCGGTTGGCTCAAAAATGGTGACATTCAGAAAAGCCGCTATCATTGCATCTGTTTTTTTTATTCTGGGGGCTGTAATACAGGGATCAGGTACATCCCAGACACTTGGTAAACTTGGAGCTGTCAACGCAATAGGTGGTTCATTTACACTTTCCCTGGCCGCTGCAATTACCATTTATATGATGACAAAGTTCGCACTGCCAATTTCTACGACACAGGCAATTGTTGGAGCGATAATAGGTTGGAATCTGTTTACAGGCAATCACACCGATAGCAGCACTTTGACCAAGATAGTGGCATCATGGGTAGCTGGTCCGATAATTGGTGGCCTTTTTGCAGTTCTCTTATTTATACTAGTCAGGAAGTTTAAAAGATCAGTAAAAATCCATCTTATCAGATTTGAATCTTATATCAAGACAGGACTATTGGTTGTCGGAGCTTTCGGATCTTACAGCCTCGGTGCAAATAACATTGCAAACGTAATGGGTGTTTTCCTGCCGGCATTTAATCTTCAAAATCTTGATCTTGGAATTATTACACTCAATTCAAGTCAACAATTGTTTCTACTGGGAGGTCTGGCAACTGCAACCGGAATTATTACCTATTCAAGAAAAGTGATGCATACGGTTGGCAACAACATTCTTGAACTTTCCTCAGAAGCAGCTATGATAGTTGTTCTGGCTCAGGCACTTGTGTTATTTATCTTTTCGTCAACCGCATTATCTGACTTTTTTGTACGAATGGGGCTTCCTCCTATTCCAATGGTACCTGTTTCCAGTTCACAGGTCATTGTAGGTTGTATTCTTGGGATTGGTTTATACAAAGGTGCCAGGAATATTAATTTTAAAATACTTGGTGAAATTGGTCTGGCATGGGTGGCTTCGCCTGTTATTTCGGGGGTTTTAACGTTCTTCTTACTCTTCTTCATGAAGAATATATTCAATATCAATGTTGGTCATAGAATTGATGTTCCAGGAGTCACAGTTGTAGCACCTGTTGATCAGGTCATAAGCAATACTGAAACTGATATGTCAGGAATCATAAAATACCTGCTGATGGGAATTATGATTGCCGGAGCTTTAGCTATGATTTATTTCTACCTTCTTGAGAGAAAGAAAACCATGGAGCATCGTAAATCTGAGGAAAGGTTCTGGAAAAATCTGAAATGAGAGTCTCTTCAAAATACCAGGTCTAAAGAAAAGAGTATTTCTTTCCGTACTTCATCATCTGATCCAGATAATCATCAACATATTTAACTTTTACATCTGTAATTTCACCTTTATCATCATAAACCGGAAGAAGGTCTGGATTGACAAAACCCGTATATGGTGCAAGATTGAGTTTTGCATATCTCTCAAGGATTTCAGTATGAAGAGAAGCATCAATCTTGACTCCGAAATTCTCAACCAATAGTTTTCCCCCTTCAAAATCACCCTCAGATTTCACGCGCTGTATCTCTCTAAGCAGTTCTCCGAATAATGTTTGCAGCTTTTTATAATTTTGAATCCTGACATAACTTTTACCGTTCTTCTTAAACATTTCAATCACCCTTTCAGTCTTACCCTTTTCATATACCCAGTGAGCAATTGCAGAACGGCCGCGCATGTGAGCTTCCTCAATTTCCTTTCCGGGTTTTATCCTGACAAGTTGGGTCATGAGGCCGTTACGTATATAGCTGTCATATTCAGCCTTTGCTGCCTTTATATCAGGAAGAAGACCCAGGTCAGTTATTTTCCTGTCCATCATGAAATAAAGTGCAAAAAGATCGGCGCGTGCTTCCTCGAGTGCAGATGCATAGTTTTTCAGAGCATTCGGATCTGTCCCTTTTTTAAGCTTTCCGCTGGCATGACCTACACATTCATGAAGATCAGTATGAAGTGCATCGGCTAAACTGCCATATTTTTTGGTTCTGGTTATCTCTTCTTTCTTTGCCGCAAATTCTTCAAGGAATCCGCTTCCCTTTGAAGCTTCATCATAAGCTTTGGAAATATTTGCCAGGGAAACAGACTTTGAACCAACCTCTTTCCGGATCCAATCTGCATTTGGAAGGTTAATACCGAGAGGTGAAACAGGATAGCAGTCCCCTCCCAGCATCGCAATATTAATGACCTTTGCAGCGATCCCCGTCACTCTCTCCTTTTTATACTGCTTCTGGATAGGCGAATTATCCTCAAACCATTGAGCATTAGCGCTGACAATATCCGAACGCCTGGTTGCTTCAATATCCTTATAATTGACAATTGCTTCCCAAGTCGCTTTCATTCCGAGAGGATCACCGTATGTTTCAATAAAACCATTATTGTAATCAACAATTGGATCGATATCCCTAGCCCAAACTACGTTGTATTCATCCCATGTTTTCAGATTACCTGACCTGTAATAATCTATCAAAAGACCGATCTCATTTTTTTGTATATCGGTTTCAGCCACAACCTTAGCTTTTTTAAGCCAAAAAATAATCTGATCAATAGCATTTCCGTAAAGTCCTCCGGATTTATAAACTTCCTCAATAATTTTGCCTTTTCGTTTTATGATTTTTGAGTTAAGACCAATTGAGATTGGATGTGGATCTTTTGGATCAGTTTTACCTGAATAAAAATTTTCAACTTCTCTCTGGTTCACACCCTCATACATATTTGATGATGATGCAGTTACCATATCAACACCTGCTTTTTGCTCAACCTTTCTGGTATATAAACTTTCATTAAAGAAAACCGGGAAAAGGAGTTCGATAAGTTTATCCTTTGTCTCATCCTTATCAAGAGGGAGAAGAATTGCATCAGATTTCCGGATAAGCTCTCTGAAATACGTTTTTGTGAAACCTGATCTTAATTTGTCGTTCGAATAATGATGATGTATGCCGTTTGCAAAGAAAACGCATTTGGCATAAATCAGAAATTCTTTATAATCTCGTGATTCTTTATCACCTGAGTAACTTTCAATTATGGCTTCAATGGTCTTCCTGATCTTAAGATTATACTTAAAATTTTGAGCCCATAAAATATCACGTCCGCAAAGTGCAGCCTCACCCAGGTAGTAGATCAGTTTCTTCTGCTGAAGCAAAAGCAGATCAAATCCAGGAAGCTTATATTTAAGAACGCGAATATCTGCAAACTGATCTACAAAATATTTGAAATTGTCTTTGGTCTTTGCGATGGATCGCCTTGTTTTGTCAGATGCTCCGGTAGTGTGAGTGATCATAAAATCAAAATGACGGGTTTAATAACTTCCTTAATGACTGATTTGCTAGGCGACGAATATGTGGCTAAATTATTAAAAATCAAATAATCTTAATTAATTTTCAGCAAAATATAATGGCAGATATGATATTGAATTGATTTTCATGATAAAATTTTACAATGAGTAATCTAATAGAAGAAATACGTAAAGATCTGATAACTAATTCGGATGAAAAGACCAAAAAAAGCGGTGAGACTTTTTTTAAAGAGGAAGTAATGATGTATGGCGTAAAATCTGCCACTGTACATGATATAGGTAAAAATCACTTCAAAAAACTGCCTGATAAAAGCAAAAACGTGGTTTTTGGTTTATGTGAAGAACTTTGGCAATCCCGATTTATGGAGGAGTCATTTATAGCCTGTAACTGGTCTTATTCTGTTCAGAAACAATATATTATCAGCGATTTTGAAATATTTGAAAGATGGGTGGATAGTTATGTTACCAATTGGGCAGCATGTGATACCCTATGTAATCACTCTGTGGGAAGTCTCATCGAAAAGTACCCGTCGTGCCTGGCAGGACTAAAAACCTGGGCAAGGTCTCAGAACAGGTGGATGCGCCGTGCTTCTGCAGTAACACTTATTATTCCTGCAAGACATGGAAAGTTCCTGACAGATATTTTCGAATTGGCCGATATTCTGCTCACAGACAAAGACGATATGGTGCAGAAAGGTTACGGATGGATGCTTAAAGCAGCCAGCGAAGCTCATCAAATGCAGGTGTTTGACTATGTTATGAATAATAAAGATATTATGCCAAGGACATCTCTCAGATACGCAATTGAGAAGATGCCTCCCGATCTACGTCTTAAAGCAATGGCTAAAACCGGGAAAAATTAGTCAGTGATAATACCTTGAAAATAAACTTGAAAATAATAAATGTAAAAAATACATTTAATCGGTTAAACAAGATATATCTTCGGTCAGAAGTTGAATTGAAGTAATGAAAAAAGGAGAGAAATATTTTCGGAAATTAGAAAATAAAAATGAGAATGTCAGTTCATAATATTTAACTTTGTTTTGAAATCTTAATAGAATGAAGACTCCATTAATCTGTCTTTTTCTCATTGCAATACCAGAAGTTATTCTGGCGCAGGATCGTATTACAGGAAGAGATTTTGCAACTCGTTCAGAAGTTATCGCAAGGAATGGGATGGCAGCCACCAGCCAGCCTCTTGCTACACAGGTTGCTCTGGATATCCTTAAAAAAGGAGGCAATGCTATTGATGCCGCCATAGCAGCTAACGCAGTTCTGGGTGTTGTTGAACCAACAGGTTGCGGAATCGGAGGTGATCTTTTTGCATTAATCTGGAGTGCCGACAGGGGTAAATTGTATGGCCTTAATGCTAGCGGCAGATCGCCAAGATCCCTTAAACTTGAATATTTCAGGGAAAATAAAATTGATAAAATACCATCTTACGGACCTCTTCCCGTGTCAGTTCCAGGCTGCGTCGACGGCTGGTACGAGATGCATGATATGCTTGGGAAGCTCCCGATGAAAGATATCCTTCAACCTGCAATTAACTACGCAAGAGAGGGATTCCCGGTTACGGAAGTAATTGCCTATTATCTTCAGAAGGGAGCTGAATTACTAAAAGAATATCCAAATATAAAGGATATCTATATGCCTGGAGGAAAGGCTCCTTCAAAGGGTCAGATTTTTCGTAATCCGAACCTGGCAAGTACGCTCGAGAAAATAGTCAAAGGAGGGCGTAATGAATTTTACAGAGGAACCATAGCCAGAACTATTGATGCATTCATGAAGCAAAATGGCGGATTTCTTACATATGATGATCTTGCACGTCATCATTCTGAATGGGTTGAACCTATAAGCACCAGCTACCGTGGTAATGATGTTTGGGAACTGCCACCCAACGGACAAGGAATTGCAGCGCTGGAGATTCTTAACATTCTGGAGGGCTATGATGTTGCCTCAATGGGATTTGGATCAGCTGAATATATCCATGTCTTCACTGAAGCGAAGAAACTTGCATTTGAAGACAGGGCAAAATATTATGCTGATCCGACGTTCAGTGTTACACCTATAAGTCAGTTAATATCAAAAAAATATGCTGCCGAAAGACGAAAGCTGATCGACAGAAACGTTGCTGCCAAAGTAGTTCCTGCAGGTAAAGCAGAGGCAGGAAATACAGTTTATCTGACTGTTGCGGATAAATATGGAAATATGGTTTCGCTTATACAGAGCAATTACCGCGGGATGGGTTCAGGTATGTGTCCCACAGGACTTGGCTTTATTCTTCAGGACCGTGGTGAGATGTTCACTCTTGAGGAGGGACATAATAATGTATTTGCACCAGGTAAAAGACCATTCCATACCATTATTCCTGCTTTTATAACGAAACATGGAGAGCCATGGATAAGCTTTGGAGTTATGGGCGGTGATATGCAGCCCCAGGGTCATGCACAGATAGTTGTAAACCTTATCGATTTCAAGATGAACCTGCAGGAAGCAGGCGATGCACCAAGAATGCATCATGTGGGATCCTCGGAGCCTACAGGTGAGCTGATGACAAATGGAGGTATACTCTATCTTGAAAACGGTTTCAGGTGGGAAGTGATCCAGAAACTTCTAAGCATGGGACATACTATCCAATGGGATCTGGGAGGCTATGGAGGATACCAGGCAATTATGTGGGATGATAAAAACAAGGTATGGTTCGGAGCTTCAGAATCAAGGAAAGACGGACAAGCGGCAGGGTATTAAAGATAAAAGATAAAAGTATAAAGATAAAAGTATAAA
>PMEC01000214.1 GCA_003155705.1 Bacteroidales bacterium | reverse complement strand
CTGAAAAGAGCAAAGTTGTTGTCGATGACTTTTATCAGACATCTGTTCCCGGAATTTTCGCAATAGGAGATATTGTGCATGGTCCTGCACTGGCGCATGTTGCATCAGCAGAGGGAATTATTTGTGTAGAGAAAATTGCAGACCTGGATGTTCATCCGTTGGATTATGGAAATATTCCGGCTTGCACCTNNGCTTCAGGAAAAGCAAGTTCAGCCGGGGCTAAGGATGGATTCGTCAAACTCATTTTTGATGCAAACTATGGAGAATTGTTAGGCGCCCATATGATCGGGTCAAATGTTACCGAGATGATAGCTGAGATTGTTGTGGCAAGAAAGTTGGAAACAACTGCTCATGAAATAATAAAATCTGTGCATCCTCATCCTACTATGTCAGAGGCAATTATGGAAGCAGCAGCTGCAGCATATGGTGAAGTGATACACCTCTGAACTGAACAAAAAGATGAAATGAAAATGCATGAAGAAAAAAATAATTTCAAAGTACAAACCATTAACCTACAATCTTGAAAATGAAAAAAATTATTACCGTCCTCGTATGTCTGATAATTATGTCAGCTGCCTTCGGTCAACCGCTCTTAAAACCGCAGTACGACATTACCAAAGAAAAGGTATTATACACTATCGGGTATGCTCATCTGGATACTCAATGGAACTGGGATTATCCCACAACAATTAATGAGTATATTAAAAACACGATGGAGGATAATTTCAAATTATTTGAGAAATATCCTGATTACAGATTCAATTTTACAGGCTCAAGGAGATATAACATGATGAAGGAATATTATCCGGAATCATATAAAAAAGTTAAGGACTATATCAGCCAGGGGAAATGGTTCGTTTCCGGATCATCAGTCGATGAAGGTGAGGTAAATATTTCCTCATCGGAATCTGTCCTAAGACAGGTACTATATGGCAACTTATTCTTTAAGAGGGAGTTTAATAAGGAGAGCATGGATTATATGCTTCCCGATTGTTTCGGTTTTGTGGCAACTATGCCATCCATCTGGAGTCATGCCGGACTTCTGGGATTTTCAACTCAGAAACTTACCTGGCGTTCTACAAATGGTGTACCCTTCAATGTGGGGCTTTGGGAAGGACCCGATGGCAAAAGTCTTATTGCTGCACTCAATGCAACAGATTATACCGGTCGCATAGTAAATCGTCTGGATAGAGACAGTACCTGGAATGCAAGACTTCAGGATGATATAAACAAATACGGGATTTCATTTGATTATCGCTATTATGGAGTTGGTGATGTTGGAGGTGCCCCAAGAGACGGGGATGTAAAAAATGTAGTTGGAAGCCTTCCCCAGGCCGACAGTAAATTCAAGGTCGAACTGACTTCATCTGATCAGATTTATAAAGATATTACCCCAGAAATAAGGGCCAAGCTTCCGACTTACTCAGGTGATCTTCTCCTTATTGAACATAGTGCAGGATCGATGACTTCAGAATCGTATATGAAAAGAGCCAACAGGAAAAATGAAGCTTTGGCAAAGTCATCAGAACAGGTAGCTGTTTTGGCTGACTGGCTGGGCAGCGCAGCATATCCCTATGAAAAGCTGAACAAGTCATGGGATCTGGTTCTGGGAAGTCAGTTTCATGATATATTACCAGGTACAGCAATACCAAAAGCATACGACTTTGCGTGGAATGATGAATTCATTGCTATGAACGGTTTCTCTGAAGTCATGAAGAATTCAATAAGTGCCATATCAGCCAAAATGAATACAATGGGGGATGGCAGAGCAGTATTGGTTTATAACCCTGTGGCAATAGCCAGGGAAGATGTGGTGACTGCAGATCTTGTTTATTCAAAAATACCTGTCAATATAAAAGTTACAGACAAGGATGGGAAGCTGATTCCTTCACAGATCATATCTTCAAAAGGCAATAGATTAACTGTTATATTCCTGGCAAAACTTCCTTCTGCTGGTATTTCAGAATTCAATATAAGTGAGACTACCGATAAGCCTTCAGCTTCTGAACTTAAAGTAGCTGATAAATATCTCGAAAACAGTTTTTTCAAAGTGAAGATTGATGAAAATGGTGATATCGCAAGCATCTGGGATAAAAAAGCTGCAAGAGAGGTTTTGTCGAAACCGGCATCATTGCAATTTCAGCACGAAGCTCCTACCCAATGGCCTTCATGGAATATGGATTGGAATGACCGCAAAAATCCGCCGATAGATTTTATGAATAAGGAAGTCTCAGTAAAGATAGTCGAACAAGGTCCGGTACGAGTCGCTCTTGAAGTAACAAAGAAAGGCAGGAATTCAGAAATATCTCAGATAATCAGCCTTGCAGCAGGTGATGCAGGGAAAGTTATTGAAGTAAAAAATAAAATAGACTGGCAGTCAAAAGAGGTGAGCCTTAAAGCTGCCTTTCCCACAACGGTAGTAAATGAATTTGCAACCTATAGCCTGAATACTGCAGCTATAAAGAGGACAACCAATAATGAAGTCAAATTTGAAGTTCCCGGTCGTCAGTGGATCGACATAACTGACCGTCCAAACAACTATGGCGTTTCTATTCTTGAAGATTGTAAATATGGCTCAGACAAACCGGATAACAGCACTCTTCGACTTACACTTATGTACACTCCAAAGGCAAAGTCTTTCGTATATCAGGGAACCCAGGACTGGGGAATCCATGACATAAAATACGGGATATATGCACATATCGGAGACTGGGCATATGCTAAAACTCCATGGGAGGGAAGTTTCCTGAATAACCCGCTAATCGCATTTGAGGTACCAAAACATGAAGGAAGCCTTGGTAAAGAGGTTTCAATGCTTAAGATAAGTACATCCCAGGTTGATGTTATGGCTTTCAAGAAAGCTGAAGAGAACGGGTATTACATCATCAGAGTCAATGAACTTTATGGGAAAGATGCTAATAGCGTGTCAATTACACTTCCTGGCAAGATAGTTGATGCCTATGAAGTCAATGGGCAGGAGAAGAAGATTGGAAATGCAGATTTCTCAGGTGGAAATCTCAATTGTATTATGACAAAATTTTTAATACGAAGTTTTGCTGTAAAACTTGAAAATGCTCCTTCACCTTCAGTTAAACCCGTACAACTCGCTGCTGAACTTCCTTTCAATGAAGATGGCATTAGTTACGATACAAAAAGATCTGATGGCAATATGGTTGGCGGATTCAGCATTCCTGCTGAGCTAGTTCCAACCGAAATAACCAGTGAAGATATCAGATTTGTTATTGGTAATAAAGCTGACGGACAATTGAATATGGTGGCAGCGAAAGGTCAGAAAATAAATATTCCTGCCGGAAATTTCAACAAAGTTTATATCCTTGCTGCTGCTTCTGAAGATACACAGGGGGATTTTAAAATCGGGAGTTTGACGACACACCTGGATATCCAGAACTGGACCGGTTTTGTTGGTCAGCATTATAAAAGAGTCCTTAGCTTAGATAATCTTAAGGTTGATTCAATCATCAAAGCGTTCACAAAAAGAGATAATATTGCATGGTATGCTTCCCACAGCCATTCGCCAAATGCAAACGAAGCATACAGGTATAGTTATCTTTATAAATATGAGATATCTCTTCCAAAAGGCGCAAGGACGCTTACGCTTCCTGTAAATAATAAAATAAAAGTATTTGCTGTCACAGTTGCTGAAAATGCTAATGACAATATTGTTCCTTTGCAGTTACTTTATGACGATTTCAAGGACAATAAACCAATTAAACTGAGAAAGAGTGAATGAAGAATGCCAGACCGCATATATATTATGTTCATTACTGACGGTATCTGGCATGGAGCAGAAGTACTTCAGGTATCTCGATGTTTTTAAGAAAAAGTAAAGGGGATTTCGTCCTGAACGCAACCTTTTTTCAACTCATCACATCAATCTAATGAAAGATTACTGGCAATTCATTAAGATTATTTATATATTTATATCCTCAATCGGATAGTACCTTGAGCGATATTAAGCAAATAATACTTGGATGTCTTGACGGTAACAGAAGGGATCAGGAACTTTTGTACAGAAGGCATTCGTCAAAATTATTTGCTGTCTGCCTTCAGTATTCAGGTAATGATGAAGAAGCCAGGGATATCCTCCAGGAAGGTTTCATTAAGATTTTTGAGAATCTTCATCATTATAAACATGAAGGTTCTTTTGAAGGTTGGATGAGAAGGATAGTTGTCAATACTGCCCTTGAGAAATTCAGAAGCAGGCACAATCTTTACAGGATTGACGATATTGACACTATCACCGAGCCGGAATCAGACCCGGATAATGAAGACTATGCAGGTCTTGAAGCTATTGACCTGCTGTACATTATCAGGGAATTGCCTCCTAAGTACCGTATGGTGTTTAACCTTTATGCCATCGAAGGTTACTCGCACAAAGAAATAGGTAAGATGCTCCATATCTCTGAAGGTACTTCGAAATCCAATCTTTCACGAGCAAGGATCATACTTCAGAGAAGAGTTGGATCGTATACCGGACTTAAGAAGAAAGTGGTAAATGGCTGACAGAGGTACATATGTGGATATTTTTTTCAGGAACGGGCTGAAAGAATTTGAAGTTCTTCCTCCTCCTGAGGTCTGGAATAATATTCAACCTGTACTGAGGAAGAAGCAGAGGTCTCTTAATATTTTGAGATTTGCTGCTATTGCTGCCATTCCGATTTCAATCTCGGTCTTTTCTTTCTGGTTGACAACTAATATCTCGAAAAATTTTAACGGACCATCAATTTCACTGAATCAGGATGTCATTCCTGCAGGTTCTTATGTATTTAAAAATCGGTTGATAACAGCTCCAAAAATTGAAATTCCTGTTATCAGTAACGAAACTGCTGGATCCATAATCATTAATGAAAAAAACAGTTCCGAACAGATAAATCTAAAGATTCCATCTTCAAGCCTATTTTCTAGTTTTTTAAAGGAAGGCAAACCTCGAAAGGGCAATGGAACTATTGTTGCCAGGAGTGATTTAGTTGAAAATTCAAGTTCTGCAGAAAAAAAATATCTTAGTTTAATTCCTGAAAATTCTCTACCTGCAAATACAGGAAATGTGGTTAATCGATGGACGATTAGCGCACTGGCATCACCAACTTATTTTTCAAGCACAAGCTTTGGAAAAAATGATGCTTCAACAGATCTAGCCAAGAATGAGAAACCTGCAGTCTCCTATGCGGGAGGGATGGCGTTTTCATATAAAGTAAATAAAAGGATAAGCATCCGGTCAGGCGTTTATTACTCTTCGGTTGGTCAAAAAATTACTGGGATAAGTACATATTCAGGATTTCGCAGTTATTATGCCGCAAAAGGCAGCAGCGAATTTAGCCTCCAGACATCCAATGGAACAATAGTATCTACTAATAATGATATTTTTTTAAGAGATAATATATCAGGAAGAGTGATTACAAGATACTCGAGTGATGTATTCAATCCTGCAAAAGCTGACCTGACATACCTTAATAATTCAGTTATCCAGAATTTTAATTATCTGGAGGTCCCGGTTGTCTTTAAGTTCAAAGCTATCGACAGTAAAATAGATTTGAATTTAATAGGTGGATTATCATATAATATGCTTGTTGGTAACTCAGCTTCTACTTATGTTAGCGGGGTGAAATATTCAATAGGAAAGACAGAGGGGTTGAGTCCTGTAAATTTCAGCAGCTCATTTGGACTTGGATTTGAATATAATTTCTCCGGGAAGGTCTCTCTTAATATAGAACCCACTCTAAGATATTATCTTACTCCATTGGGAGGTCTGGTTGGATCTACTGCTCATCCGTACTCGTTCGGAGTATTTTCAGGATTATCATATAAATTCTGATTTGGCTGATCCAACCCTTTTTCTTTAAATAATGTAATTTTAAGATTGGCTTGCTTTACTGTTGAGGTACAAAATTGTTACCTTTGCACTTTATTTCAACAAGAACCAATTTTATGATAGTTTCACAAAGAAAAACACTTAAAACACTTATTATTATAATATTAACAGGTACCGGTATCTTCTTTGTTGAGCAGGGATTCGGCGGTGAAATTAAAAGCAGAAAAGATAATTCAAACAGTTATTTTAATGGTATTTCAAGACCATATAAGCTACCTGATAGTGTGAGTTTTGCAGGTGAAAGAATGCCCCTTGAAAATTTTGACACTCGCGAAAGTCTTGAAAGAGAAGTTATTACAAGTGCATATAGACATTCATCGACAATCCTGATAATAAAACGGGCAAACAGATATTTCCCTGTTATTGAAAAAATACTAAAAAAATACAATATCCCGGATGACTTTAAATANNTTTTGGCAGATTATGCCGGAAACAGGAAAAGAAAAGGGGATGGAGATCAATGCAGAAGTTGATGAAAGATATAATGTTGAAAAATCCACTGATTTTGCCTGCGAATATTTTCTGAAGTCATTCGAAAAATATGGTAACTGGACCCTGGTAGCAGCTTCATATAATGGTGGAAGAAACGGAATTGATGATCAGATAGAGATCCAGCATGAAAAAAACTATTATGACCTTCTTTTAAATGAAGAAACCGCAAGGTATATCTTCAGGGCGGTTTCTTATAAACTTATAATTTCTGATCCTGTGGCATATGGTTTTGAAATTAATAAAAATGAACTCTATCCCGAGATCAGATTTAATGAAGTAAAGGTAGATTCAACTATTACAGATTTTTCAAATTTTGCCAGAAAATTCGGAACAAACTATAAACTGCTGAAATTGCTTAACCCCTGGTTAAGAAAACCATACCTGACAAATAAAACAGGCAAAACTTATTTAATTAAAATTCCGGTTGAGGGTTCCAGGATTAGCGAGTGAAAAGATATTATCATATGATTTCTGATTCCTTGGTTTTGCAATGAGTGATGAATTAATAGTACTGGGGGCAAGGGTCCATAATCTTAAAAATATTGATGTTACAATTCCACGAAATAAACTGGTAGTGATCACAGGTTTAAGTGGAAGTGGGAAATCATCTCTGGCATTTGATACAATCTATGCAGAGGGTCAAAGACGTTATCTGGAGACGCTGTCTGCTTATGCACGTCAGTTCCTGGGAGGTATGGAACG
>PMEC01000139.1 GCA_003155705.1 Bacteroidales bacterium | reverse complement strand
ATCCCGAAAAATATCCTGATAAAATAATTCGAAACTACAAAAGTAAACTTGCTTACCGGATAGAACAGGTAAAAGAAGAGTATCGTCGGAAGGCTTAATGACCTCAGGAAAAAATTCGGGTTTATCAGAAAAACTGCTTTAGGAAGAAATTCAGCAAAAAAAAGTATTATAGCAGTTGATATTATAGTCTGAAGAATAAGTGTAATTACATCTGAACCAGCGAAAGAGTGTATAAAAGGGCTAAGCATCTTTGAGATAATAATACCATATACAACAAGGCCAATATTGTTGCCAATAAGCATTGTGGCAATATACTGACCGGGATTTGTAGTAAAAGTCCTTATTATACCTGATCCAAAAACTCCCTGTTTGCGGTCGAGTTCGATCCTTAGTTTATTCGAGGAAATAAAGGCAATCTCCATACCGGCAAAGAAAGCTGACGTCAGAAGAGCTATTAGTATGATAATCCAGTTGTTCATACTTCAAATTTAACTCTTTTTTCTCTGCAGGTGCCTCACCCAGGCAAAAGCAAAAGAGATAATGGCCATTAAAATGAAGATAAAAACCCTGTTACCTCCTGTCATAAATGCAAACCTTATACCTGCGACAATGCACCCGATACCTACAATTATCCAGATTATCTCAAGTACAAGTAATGTTTTTTTGCGCATATCTCAGATAGAGATTGTTGCTTTGCTATTTAAAATCCACCAGTTTGTAAATCTGGAATTAGATTCCAGACCGATACCTAAAACTATATCATCTTCACTTGTAATCCTTACAGCCCTGTCAGTATAAACGCGGTCTTTATCCTGATCCCAGTACAGCAATTCTGTTTCAAGCCGTTCATTCTTTTCGTTTATGGCAACAACACTGTCTCTGAGCTCCCATAATCTTTGGTCATCCAGATATTTTGCATATTTTGAAGTAAATGAGGCTATCGGTATTTTATGTCCATCGTAAAATAAAACTTTGATCCCTTTTCTGAATTCAGAATAGGGTGGTTTACTGTTGGTATACCTTTCCATAAGGGAAGCGGACAATATAACCTGAAGTTTTGCCGAATCGGTTAATACGCTTTCAAAAATTTTTACAGTCTGTGTTGGAAGGAGAAGGATATCGGAGTTTTTAATAACACCCATTTTCTTGTCGCATGACAGAAAAATTGGAATAAGAAAAAGTAGTGCTCCGCTCTTCAGAAGGATTTTAGTTATTTTAAGTGAAAGTTTCATTATTTGAATAACAGGAATTGGTCCCTATTCGTATTTTTGCTTGTAGAACCAGGTATCGTACAGATTCAGACTGATGCCGATTGTGAAATAATTCTCATTCAGGAGTCCCTTTGAAAGATCCCCTGTTTTCCTGGTGAAATCAAAATAGATATTTGTTTTTGAAAAAGAGTTTCTCATTCTTAGGCCAACTCCGCAGCTGGCTCCAAATTCCTTAATTTGTACTCCATTGATAATTAAATAATTATCAGCAATATGACCGCCCAGCCGGTATTCAATCCTGCTCAAGAAGCTGTAATTGGAGAATTTATCAGGGATGAATTCAACTCCAAAAAGCCACGATTTTGAATTTGCAAGGTAATCATTGGAACCTTCAATTTTGGCGTTAGCCCAATTTGAAGTAACATAATCAATTGCAGCAACAAATTTGTCCTTTTTACCAAAAGAAACGCCCATTCTGATTGTCAGAGGAAGCTTCATAGAATCTTTTGAGGTAATATTGGTGTATGAAAGTGTATCGGGAGAGTACAAGGATGCTGTATAAGCAGCAGATCTCACCGAAAGCGTTTCAAATTCTGATTTGTATTTTTTAGCGGCTGTCATTGAGAATCCAAGATTGAGAAAATAATTATTTTTCAATGCCGCTTTGTAATGAAAACCATAATCGAAGTTTATCCCGTTTATTCTTAGTTTTTCTGAATAAAACTGCCCGAAGGTATTTGCATAATCTGCAAATTCATATTGATTTGTTCTTTCAAGGCGGCCAAAAAGAACATTGAAATTGGCTCCTATTGAAAAGTTCTTTGTGACATTAAGACCGGAACCCACAAAAAAATTGGTTAAATCACCCTCTCCCTTATGAACTCCGGTTACCTGGCCTATGTTAGGATCATANNGGTACAAGTCCTGCTGCTAAACCCCATCCCTTTGCAAGTGGAAAACCTATAATCAGGTGATTGAAATTCATGTCTTTGGAATGATACTTATTTACACCGTTGGAAAGGGAATTAAAACTGAAATCTACTCCAAAGTCGAACAAAAAAGATGTTGTATCCAGACTACTATATGAAGCTGGATTAACATAATAGATTGCACTGTTATCTCTGATTGCGACCCCGGTTCCCCCCATTGCCAGACTCCTGAACGTTCCCGGAGGATCAAGAGACCCTATATTAAATCTGGAGTAAGGGGAATTAACAAGCTTCTGACCTTTTAAATTAAAGGTGAACATGAATATGAGGATGAAAGAGATTGTTATTAGTTTATTTTGCATTGTACCCGAGAATATAATTTAATCCATCAATCACAATATCAGGCAAATAGTAAGTTTGATAGGAGAGTCTCTCTTTTAATAAACCACTATCGCCACCAGTCATAACCACCTTAATATCTTTATGTTCTTTTTTAAACGTGCGAATATACTCATTTATTTCATATGTCACCCCTCCAATTACGCCGGCCAGAATGGCATCGGTTGTATTTCTTCCGGGAGAAGAGAATCCGGTTGACTTTTCAACAAGGGGAAGTTTTTCGGCAAATTTGTTTAATGCCTTAAATCTCATATCAATACCAGGAGAGATATTTCCACCTTTATAAAGATCACCATAAAGAAAATCAAAGGTAATTGCAGTGCCTGAATCAATTATGAGGACATTCTCTCCGCGAAAGCGACTATAAGCACCGGCAACTGCAGCTATCCTGTCGGATCCCAGGGTTTGTGGTGTTTCATATTCAATTTTGAAAGGAAGTTTAGATTTATAGGAAAGAATATGAACATATTGAATATTGGCAAAGAGGAGATCATATATGAACGGCGGCAACTTTTTTACTGATGAGACAATTGCCCTTTTTATTTTAAAATCCGACAACTCTTTTTCTAATTCCTCACAACTTAATTCATTAATCTTTGAGGCAAAAATTTTAATCCCGTCTTTGTAAACTGCCAGTTTTGTGCTGGTATTTCCTATGTC
>PMEC01000023.1 GCA_003155705.1 Bacteroidales bacterium | reverse complement strand
TAGCTATCAGTATGAAGAATATGATTTCGTTTGCAAGAAAAAGAACAGGCCACTCAATGGCTGAAAGACTTGCCGCAGAACTTATGGCAGCTTATAAGCTTGAAGGCGGTGCATATAAGAAAAAAGAAGATACCCACAGAATGGCTGAAGCAAACAAAGCTTTTGCACATTTCCGCTTTTAAAAATATAAAAGCTGTTTAACAACCAGATGGATAAGAACCTGAAATATACNNAGGAACAGGAAAGAGGTATTACAATCACCTCTGCAGCTACAACTACATACTGGAAATATAATGATCAGGAGTACAAGATTAATATTATTGATACGCCGGGGCATGTTGATTTTACAGTAGAAGTTGAAAGATCTTTGAGGGTTCTCGATGGAGCTGTCGCCGTTTTCTGTGCGGTCGGAGGAGTTGAGCCTCAATCTGAAACAGTATGGCGACAGGCTGATAAATACCATGTACCCAGAATAGCCTTTATTAATAAAATGGACCGTGCCGGAGCTGATTTCTTTGGGGTAGTTCAACAAATAAAAGATAAACTTGGTGCAGTACCTGTTCCGGTTCAGATACCTATCGGTTCAGAAGATAATTTCGTTGGCGTTGTCGACCTTGTAGAGATGAAAGCAATTGTCTGGCATGACGATGCTGCCCTGGGTACAATATTTGAGCACGAAGAGATTCCGGAAGATCTCGTGGCTGAAGCAGAGGAGTGGCGGGGAAAACTTGTTGAGTCACTGGCCGAAGTTGACGATTCTCTTCTTCAAAGGTATATTGATGATCATGAGTCCATTACATGTGATGAGGTTCTTGCAGCAATGAGAAAATCAGCTGTAGCTGGAATTACTATTCCGGTTATTTGTGGAGCTGCTTTTAAAAATAAAGGTATTCAAATGCTACTCGACGCTGTTGTAGCTTTCCTTCCATCTCCGGTTGACAAAGGGGCCGTTACCGGGATTGATCCTCGAAATGATGAGGAAGTTACCCGACAACCTGATGATGATGAACCAATGGCTGCACTTGCTTTTAAAATAGCAACAGATCCTTTTGTGGGTCGTCTTGTATTCCTACGCGTATATTCAGGTATTCTCCATGCAGGTGATACAGTTCTGAATGTTCGTACAGGAAAAAGAGACCGCGTTAACCGTTTGTTCCAGATGCATGCCAATAAACAGATCCCGAAAGAAAGTATTTCTGCCGGAGATATTTGTGCAGGCGTCGGATTTAAGGATCTTAAAACAGGTGACACAATATGTGCAATCCATAAACCGATATTATTAGAATCTATGGATTTTCCTGATCCGGTGATTGGAGTGGCTGTTGAGCCTAAAACACAGGCTGACGTAGATAAACTTTCGATGGCACTGAATAAACTGGCTGAGGAGGATCCGACATTTCAGGTAAAAATTGACCCCGATAGCGGACAAACTATAATCAATGGTATGGGTGAATTGCACCTCGAAATACTTATTGACCGTCTGAGAAGGGAATTTAAAGTTGAATGCAACCAGGGAGCTCCGCAGGTTGCATATAAGGAGGCAATCACAACATCAACTGAGTTTCGCGAAGTTTTCAAGAAACAGTCAGGCGGCAGAGGCAAATTTGCTGATATTACGGTTGAACTTATGCCTGCAGATGCAGATGTCAGAGGTCTCCAGTTTATTAATCAGATCAAAGGAGGTAACATTCCCAAGGAATACATCCCTTCAGTTGAAAAAGGATTCCGTGAAGCGATGCAGAACGGACCATTGGCCGGTTTCCCGCTCGACAGCCTTAAAGTAGTACTCAAAGATGGTTCATACCATCCGGTCGACTCCGATGCTCTTTCGTTCGAAATTGCTGCAAAACAGGCATTTAAGCGTGCTGCAGGCAAATGCAACCCAGTGTTACTTGAGCCTATTATGGCTACAGAGGTTGTAACTCCTGAAGAATATGTAGGAGATGTTATTGGCGATTTCAACAGAAGAAGGGGTAAAGTGGAAGGAATGGAATCGAAAGCAGGTTCACGGGTCATAAAAGCAAAAGTACCTCTGGCTGAAAAATTCGGTTATGTTACTGTACTTAGAACCCTTACCTCAGGAAGAGCAACTTCAACAATGGAGTTTTCACATTTCGAAGAGGTACCTGCACTAATAGCAAACAGAATTGTAGAAATTACAAAAGGAAAAATTCTTTAAAAATGAGTCAGAAAATTCGTATCAAACTGAAATCTTATGATCATAATCTGGTGGATAAATCCGCTGAGAAGATCGTAAAGACAGTAAAATCTACTGGTGCAGTGGTAAGCGGACCGATTCCGCTTCCTACACACAAAAAGATTTACACAGTTCTTCGTTCAACATTTGTGAACAAGAAATCGAGAGAGCAGTTTCAACTCTCATCATACAAAAGACTGCTTGATATTTACAGTTCAACGCCTAAAACCATCGACGCACTGATGAAACTTGAACTGCCCAGCGGAGTAGAGGTTGAAATTAAAGTGTGAAACGGGTAAAAATTTAAAAAATGCAGGGATTAATAGGAAAAAAGGTAGGAATGACTTCCATTTTCGATGATAATGGCAAGAATATTCCATGTACAGTTCTGCAAGCCGGACCATGTGTTGTTACTCAGATTAAAACAGTGGAAAAAGACGGCTACTTTGCTGTACAGCTTGGATTTGACGATAAAAAAGAGAAGCACACCACAAAAGCTGAACTGGGCCATTTTAAAAAAGTTAATTCAACTCCAAAGAGGAAACTCTTCGAGTTTACAGGCTTTTCTGACGGTCAGGTTAAAGAAGGTGAAGTGCTTACAGCATCATTATTTGAAACTGATACCATTGTCGATGTAAGAGGCTGGTCAAAAGGAAAAGGTTTCCAGGGTGTCGTTAAACGTCACGGTTTCAGCGGTGTAGGAGGACAAACTCATGGACAGCATAACAGGGGAAGAGCTCCTGGTTCACTTGGCGCTTCATCTTTCCCATCAAGGGTATTGCCCGGCATGAGAATGGCTGGACGTACCGGAGGAGAAAAGGTGATGTCTATGGACCTGAAAGTGGTTAAACTTATGGCAGAAAGTAATATAATTATTGTTAAAGGATCAGTTCCCGGTCCAAAAGGTGGTTACGTAATAATTACAAAGTAATGGAATTAGCAGTTCTTAATATTCAGGGTAAGGAAACCGGAAGAAAAGTTAATCTTGACGATTCAATTTTCGGCATTGAGCCTAATGATCATGCCATTTATCTTGATTCAAAACAGTTCCTTGCAAATTCAAGGCAGGGTACTTCAAAATCTAAACAACGTGGTGAGATTGCGGGCAGCACCAGAAAGATAAAAAGGCAGAAAGGAACTGGCACTGCACGTGCCGGCAGTATCAAAAACCCTCTTTTCCGGGGTGGAGGACGTGTGTTTGGACCACAGCCAAGGTTTTATGGTTTCAAACTTAATAAAAAGGTTAAACAACTGGCCAGAAAATCAGCACTTTCGTATAAGGCATCTACGAATAATATTATTGTACTGGAAGACTTCTCTTTTGAGGCCCCAAAAACCAAAGAATTTCTCAAAATGGGGAATAACCTCAACCTTACAGATAAAAAATCAGTATTTGTTTTAGCAGAACAAAATAAAAATATATATTTGTCGTCTCGTAATTTGCAAGGCGTTGAAGTTGTAATTGCTGGAGAATTAAGCACTTACAAAATAATGAAAGCTTCAACTCTTGTACTTGCAGAGAGTGCAGTTGACGTTTTGCAGGCAACATTTGAAAACTAGTAAAAATTAAGTGATGAATATTTTACTTAAGCCGATAGTAACGGAAAAAATGACCAGCCAGGGTGATAAATTTAATCGATATGGTTTTATCGTTGCTAGAAACGCAAATAAAATTGAGATTAAGAAAGCCGTAGAGGAATTGTATGGTGTTACAGTTGAGTCTATTAATACAATGCGTTATGGTGGAAAGGTTAAAACCCGCTATACCAAATCAGGTGTTATGGCAGGAAAATCAGCAGCCACAAAAAAGGCAATTGTAACTCTTGCAGCAGGAAATACAATCGATTTCTATAGCAATATTTAATAATTAAGATGGCAGTAAGAAAGATCAAACCTGTAACACCAGGTCAGAGACACAAGATCATCAGTGCTTTTGATAATATCACAAGTGCTGTGCCGGAGAAATCCTTGCTTCGACCGCTGAAAAAATCAGGAGGAAGGAATGGTAACGGCAAACGGACTATGAGGTACATCGGCGGCGGCCACAAAAAGATGTACAGAGTAATCGATTTCCTCAGGGAAAAAGACGGCATGCCGGCAACAGTGAAAACTATCGAATATGATCCCAATCGCTCTTCGAGAATTG
>PMEC01000209.1 GCA_003155705.1 Bacteroidales bacterium | reverse complement strand
GGATTGCAGTTTCGAAGACAACATCCGATTGACAGGTTTATAGCTGACTTTTATTGCGCGAAAATAAAATTAGTGGTAGAGGTAGATGGGAGCATACATGAACTCCCTGAGAACCTGGATTATGACATTGGGAGAAGTGAAATTATGAACGATTTTGGGATAACTGTAATCCGTTTTTCTAACGAACAAATTATTAATGAGATAGATACAACAATCAAAAAGATCGAAAAAATAATTAAGAAACTAATGCAAGAAAAGCAATAAAGCCCCCCATTTGGGGGGTGTGGGGGGTAGGAAAAGGAGGGCNNACGAGGAATCCTGTCGAAGCTCTCCGATATGAATAAGCAGTTTGAAACATTAAAATAAAAAAATGATATATAAAAACATACGTCTGGCATTCAGGAATATAATTAAAAATAAAGGGGCAAGCACTATAAACATCCTTGGACTGGCTATCGGTATGATGTCAGTTCTTCTGATATTCCAGTATATCAGCTTTGAAAAAAGCTATGACAAATTCTTCGATAATTCAGATCGTCTTCAACGGCTAGTCTTTTACAGATATTATCAGACCGGTCTTGATAAAAGCGTAGGTAACAACTATATCATTGGGCAGACGGCATTTCAGAAGATTCCTGCCATCGAAAATTTCTGTCGCTGCAAAAGAGATACCCGATTTTTTGAGGTAGGTGAACAAATTTATAAGGAAGACAGAACACTTTTTGCTGATAGTTCGTTTTTTGACATGTTTTCATATCCTGTAGTTTCTGGAACTCAAAGTGAATTTCTCAGACAACCTAATGTTGTAGTTATAACTGAATCTCTGGCAAAAAAATATTTTGGCTACNNAGAACCCTGTTGGAAAGACAATATATGCAGTAAATCCCGGAAAGAGACCTTTAGTGATACAGGGTGTGGTTAAAGATATACGACCCAACACACATCTTAAGTTTGACATGGTGGTTTCATTGTCAACTTTAACGGATAAATCATATTGCTATACCTGCAATAACACTAATACATATTTTCTGTTAAGGAAAGGTGCTGATCCAGTAGCAGTTGCTAAAGAGATCACTTCCCTGGCACTTGAATATTTAAAATCTATGAAGGTTGAGATCACGTACCCAGTAGAATATCACCTGCAGCCAATCAGAGATATTCATTTACATTCAAATTACCGTTTTGAACATGAGCCCAACGGAAATGGGAAATATCTGTCTATATTACTGATTGTAGCAATTTTAATTCTTATCAGTGCGGGACTCAATTATTTTAACCTTTATTCATCAATAACAACCAGACGAATAAATGGAATAGGTGTCAGAATAATAAATGGTGCATCCGGAAGACAGGTTATTTCAGAATTCATTACAGAGGCTCTTATTACCGGTATTATCAGTCTTCTGATGGCCTTCGTTTTGCTGGATCTGTTATTCCAGTTCTTTAAGGATTTTCTGAATCTGGAATTTAATCTGGGTTCTCTTTCCCAGTTCAGCACATGGTTATTACCCTCCGTTATTCTCGTTATGCTGAGTATGTTAACAGGGCTAGTCCTGGGTATTCGATTTTATGGGGTTGCTCCTGTCTCTTTTTTAAGAAAGGAGATGAAGATAAGTACATCAGGGATTACAGGAAAATTGTTCTCTGTGGGTCAGTTTACTGTTGCTGTAATCCTTATTTCAGGGACAATGGGAGCATTAAAACAGATAAGGTACATGCAGAAGGAGGCTTTTAATATGAATATTGACCAGGTTCTGGTTGTAAAAAGACCCGTTTCAAAAGAATTCAATACTGCTCAGGCTTCTTTCCAGGAGACTCTTTTAAAGTTCCCCGAAATTAAGGAAATTACTTTTTCTACTATTGTTCCGGGTGAGAAAAATGGATGGGTAAAAGGCGGGATTACTTTGAAGGGAAAAGAAAAGATTGATTACCAATTCTTTCAGTCCGATGTTGCCCCTGATTTCTTCCGTTTTTTAAATGTAAGACTTATTGCAGGCAGAAATTTCTTTCCTGATGAAAATAACTGGCTTGGAGGACCCCGCCATGTTATTCTTAACAGAGAAGCTGCCATGGCATTCGGCGAGAACAATTATAAGGATATTATAGGGAAAACACTATATGACACTGATGATAAGCAAGATATTGGGGAGGTTGTAGGGGTGATCGATGGTTATTTTCAAAACTCTCTGGACCAGGAAGTAAAACCAACAATTTTTAATTGTGACCAGATCGGTTATTTTATTTTCATAAGGATAAAAAATGCAAACACGCAGGAGGTTCTGGGTAAAGTGAAGAAGGAATTCCAGACCTATTTCAAAGGACAATATTTTGAATATTTTTTCCTGGATGATTTTTTCAATGATCAGTATAAATCTCATATACAGTTATTAAGGTATCTTATCCTGTTCAGCATTATGGCCATTATTATCACTGCTCTCTCATTGCTTGGACTTGTTATGCATGCGGTAGTTACTTGTACAAAAGAGATTGGCATTCGCAAACTGAATGGAGCCAGCGTGGCTGAAATACTGTATATGCTGAACAGGGAATTTATTCTGCTGGTTTCAGCGGCTTATGTGATTGCCACTCCCATTGCATGGTTTGGATTGCATAAATGGGTACAATCCTTTGCCTATAAAACCGAATTGAGTTGGTGGATATTCGTTTTTACCTTCATAATAGCTTTTGGTATTGCTTTACTGACCGTAAGCTGGATAAGTTGGAGAGCTGCAACGAGGAATCCGGTG
>PMEC01000009.1:4390-4512 GCA_003155705.1 Bacteroidales bacterium | reverse complement strand
TATCTCTTCTGAATGACATATGCTGCTTTTATTAATTCTGAATAAATAAATGAAAATTGGTACTGATGCTTAATCTAGAATAACGCTCAGTCCCAGACCTCTTAGTTCGTGCAACAGCACAT
>PMEC01000009.1:0-4354 GCA_003155705.1 Bacteroidales bacterium | reverse complement strand
ATGCATTTTATCATCAACCATATGACCCAGTTTGAGCATATAGATCACTCCAACAGTTGCCGGCTGGTCAAAACGTTCACCTGTTCCGCCGTCATAGAGGTAAGTTTTTCCATACTTGGGAACATTTGCTTCAGTTGTATAATCTGTGATTTGCTGGATTGTTGCTCCGTCAAAAATCGGAGTTGAGAACTGTAAGCCAAGCTTTTGACCTGCCCATGCCAGAACTGTCTCATAGATCTGTCCCAGGTTCATCCTTGAAGGAACACCAAGCGGGTTAAGCACTATGTCAACAGGAGTTCCATCCTCGAGGAAAGGCATATCTTCAGCGCGGACAATCTTAGCAACGATACCTTTGTTACCATGACGGCCAGCCATTTTATCACCGACTCTTACCTTGCGCTTCTTGGCAATATAGACTTTCGCCAGTCGTACAATACCTGAAGGCAGCTCATCGCCGATAGTAATGTTGTACTTTTTACGCTTATAAACTCCGTCAATCTCTTTGTACTTAATAATATAGTTATGAAGGAGCTGTTTGATACTGTCGTTCTTCTTTTTATCTGTAGTCCACTTATTGGGATTGACATTGAGAAAATCGATATCCTGTAATTGTTTGAGAGTAAATTTACTTCCTTTGGCAATGACATCAACATTAAGATAATCCTTGACTCCCTGGGATGTTTTACCGTTAACAAGAATGAAAAGTTTATCAACGAGTCTTGCTTTCAGGTCATCAACGTTTCTGTTGAAGTCAACTTCAATTTTATCGAGAAGTGGTTTTTCAACAGCTTTAGCCTTGCGGTCTTTAATGGCTCTTGTAAATAATTTCTTATCAATTACAACACCTTCAAGTGAAGGGCCGGCTTTAAGAGAAGCATCTTTCACGTCGCCGGCTTTGTCTCCAAATATTGCCCGGAGCAGCTTTTCTTCCGGAGATGGATCGGATTCCCCTTTAGGAGTTATTTTTCCGATAAGGATATCACCTGGTCTGATATGGGCACCTATTCTTATAAGGCCATTTTCATCAAGGTTCTTGGTAGCTTCTTCGCTAACGTTTGGTATATCAGAAGTCAATTCTTCAAGACCACGTTTTGTATCGCGCACTTCGAGAAGATATTCATCAATATGAACTGATGTGAACATATCTTCCTGAACGACTTTTTCAGATATAACTATTGCATCTTCAAAGTTGTAACCTTTCCATGGCATAAAAGCAACTTTCAGGTTACGGCCAAGGGCCAGTTCACCCTTCTTTGTTCCATAACCTTCGGTAAGTACTTGTCCTTTAGTTACTTTTTCACCTTTTTTAACAACCGGTATCAGGTTGATACAGGTATTCTGGTTGGTTTTCTTGTACTTTGGAAGTGTATAACGTTTGATATCATCATCAAAGCTTACAAATTTTTCCTCGTCGGTACGTGTGTATCTGATTACTATTTCGTTTGCATCAACATACTCTACAACTCCATCACCTTCAGCAGCATAAAGAATACGGCTATCACTTATAACCTGAGCCTCAAGTCCGGTGCCCACAATTGGAGCCTCAGGATTTATAAGAGGTACTGCCTGACGCATCATGTTGGATCCCATAAGCGCCCTGTTGGCATCGTCATGCTCAAGGAACGGGATGAGTGAAGCGGCTATTGAAGCTATCTGGTTTGGAGCAACATCCATAAGGTCAACCTTAGTATTTTCCTCATTAGGATAATCGGCTTCATATCTGCATTTAACTCTAAGTTCAGCAAATTTTCCATCTTTTGTAAGAGGAGCATTTGCCTGTGCAATCATTTTTTCTTCTTCCTCCTCAGCGCTAAGCCAGACTACTCCGTCATTGCCAAAATCAACAACAGCCTCATTTACTTTACGGTATGGAGTTTCAATGAAACCAAGATTATTAATCTTTGCATAGACACAGAGAGATGATATAAGTCCAATGTTTGGACCTTCAGGTGTTTCGATAGGGCAAAGCCGGCCATAATGTGTATAATGGACGTCGCGCACCTCAAAGCCTGCTCTTTCTCTTGAAAGACCCCCGGGACCCAGGGCAGACATACGACGCTTGTGGGTCATTTCTGCCAGAGGATTAGTCTGATCCATAAACTGGGACAGCTGGTTAGTTCCGAAGAATGAATTGATTACCGATGAAAGTGTTTTTGAGTTAATAAGGTCTACCGGTGTAAACACTTCATTATCTCTAACATTCATTCTTTCACGTATGGTTCTTGCCATACGGGCAAGGCCAACACCGAATTGAGCATATAACTGTTCACCGACAGTACGGACCCTTCTGTTGCTCAGGTGGTCAATATCATCTATGTCGGTTTTAGAGTTAATAAGTTCAATGAGGTATCCAATTATTTTAATTATATCTTCTCTTGTGAGGATCTTGACATTTGACTCTGTGTTAAGTCCAAGCTTCTTATTAATCCGGTAACGTCCTACTTCACCAAGGTCGTATCGCTTATCGGAGAAAAATAATTTGTCAATAACGTCTCTTGCCGTTGCTTCATCCGGAGGTTCAGCGTTTCTAAGCTGACGGTAAATATAAATGACTGCCTCTTTCTCGGAGTTGCAAGGATCTTTCTGAAGTGTGTTGTAAATGATGGCAAAATCTGAAAGGTTTATATCTTCCCTGTGCAGAAGTATTGTTTTTGTTCCCGAATCTACAATCATATCAACGTGTTCGGATTCAATTACTGTCTCTCTGTCGAGAATTACCTCATTTCTTTCAATAGAGACAACTTCACCCGTATCCTCATCGACGAAATCTTCAATCCACGTCTTAAGAACTCTGGCAGCCAGTTTTCTGCCGACCAGTTTTTTAACACTGGTTTTAGACACTTTATGTTCTTCAGCAAGGTTGAATATCTCAAGGATTTCCTTATCACTTTCAAAACCGATAGCTCTCAGCAACGTTGTAACAGGTAATTTCTTCTTCCTGTCGATGTATGCGTACATCACGTTATTTATATCAGTTGCAAACTCAATCCATGATCCTTTAAAAGGGATAATTCTTGCTGAATAAAGTTTGGTTCCGTTTGCGTGAACACTTTGTCCGAAGAACACACCTGGTGAACGGTGCAATTGAGAAACAACGACCCTTTCAGCACCATTAATAACAAAAGTACCTCTCTCGGTCATATAGGGAACAGTACCAAGGTAGACATCCTGAATTACTGTATCAAAATCCTCATGTTCCGGATCAGTGCAGTAGAGTTTCAGTTTAGCTTTCAGTGGTACGCTGAAAGTAAGTCCCCGTTCAATACATTCTTCTATTGTATAACGTGGGGGGTCGATTGAATAATCCAGAAACTCCAGTACAAAATTGTTTCTGGTATCAGTAATTGGGAAGTTCTCGGTAAAAACCTGAAAAAGTCCCTCCTTTTTTCTGTTTTCCGGAGTCGTTCCAAGCTGGAAAAACTCACAGAATGATTTTAATTGAACCTCCAGAAAATCAGGATATTCCAGTTGATCTTTCCTGGATGCAAAACTAATTCTTTTGGTATTTTTTGAGGACATTTATGATCGGATTAAGTGAACTTATAATTAAATAGACAAAAAGGCCTAGTCCCGAAAAATCGGGACTAAACCTATAACCTTGCAATCAGGTATAACTTATTTAAGTTCAACTTCAGCTCCTGCTTCTACTAATTGACTTTTAATTGCTTCAGCTTCATCTTTTGAAACACCTTCTTTTACTGGGCCCGGAGCAGCATCAACTACTGCTTTGGCTTCTTTCAGTCCAAGACCTGTGATATCTTTAACCAGTTTTACTATCTGGAGTTTCTGACCACCAGCTGCTTTGAGAATGACATCAAAGGTCGATTTCTCTGCAACTACAGCTGTTTCACCGCTACCAGCGGCCGGTCCGGCATAAACTGCAGCTGCTGCCGCAGGTTCAATACCATACTCTTCTTTCAGTATTTTTGCCAGTTCGTTTACCTCTTTAACAGATAAGTTAACCAGTTCTTCCGCAAATTTCTTAAGATCTGCCATTTTTTATCGATTTTAAATTGATTATACTTTAATTATTCTTCTTTTTTGATAGTGTTTCAAGAACACCATGAATTTTATTTCCACCTGATTGTAAAGCTGAAATNNTCAAGCTGATTTTCTCCGATGTAGACAGATTCCTGAACGTATGCACCTTTAAGAACAGGTTTATCATGTTTTTTCCGGAATTCCTTAATAAGTTTTGCAGGAGTATTTCCAGATTGAGTAAACATGATGGACGTAGTACCTTTAAGAACCTGAAAAAGTTCTTCAAAGTTTCCTTCAGACTGCTCGAGTGCTCTTTTGAGGAGCGTATTCTTTACAACGACAAGTTTAATATCGTTTTCAAAACATTTCCTTC
>PMEC01000221.1 GCA_003155705.1 Bacteroidales bacterium | reverse complement strand
AGTGCAGTTCATCAGTAAAAATAGTTGCCAGACCGTTTGTAAATAATGGCAGGCTTCTCTGCTTCAGATTTGCATCATAGGGTGGTCTTTCCTGGTCAAAAAAGGCTTTCGAGAAGAGTGAAAGGGATTGAAGTATCTTTTCTGGCTCAATGCCCAGAAAAGCAGTACCGGGAAACATGTTAGTAAGATCATCATCATCTGAAAGGCCACCGCCAAATTCTCCGTTATCTATCTGACGGTTATCAATATAATACATTATTACCCGTTTGAGATGACGAAGGTATTCAACCTGGAGAAANNCCAGTTGCCGGGATCTGCAAGTAAGAGGTCATTAATGTCAGCAATGATCCTGTTATAAAGGTTAAGACGAGGTGAAGCGGGATGCTCTTCAACGATATGGTCATAAAGATCACGTACCTGGGTGAATCGGTCCGGCACATGCTCTGCTTTTGCATCAGACCGGGATTTGTATACCAGCTTTATAACAGATCCATTCAATAGTTCAGGTGTCAGGTCAGGTCCGGAACCCGCAATGGTAATGTACAGTGCCCTGCCTTCAGGTAGAATCCGGTCACGGGTATCAATCCATAATTTATGACTTTCATTAGGTTTTACAGAAAAACTGAAATCAACCAGATCACGCATTTGCCAAAGCGGATCCTTTACCCGAATATTAAGAGGAAAAACTCCATTGTGGGTCGCTTTGACATTTAAAGCAGGCAGCTGAAGTTCTATCCCATCCAATCCGGCATCCGGCTGATCTTTATACGGCAATATTATGTGGATGAAAGGATATGAATTTAATGTTGTTTTATTTGTTTCCAGGGGTTTTTCGGTCCCAACGGGAACACCTATTATCAGAGCACGTTCATCGGCAGGATACCTTCCGTAAATGAAAGAAGTAACGTCGTTAACGGCCCTGTTATCAGATATTTTCGGAGCAGTATAAAGTACAAAACTCTCGGTTGCTGTACCGGCAGGAGCCTGTTTATCTTCAACATTATACACATCAAAAGAACCAATCGGTTCCTCTATAATGGCATTGTCGAAGCGAATAATCCCACCCTGTCTGGTCTTATCGAGTCTGAGATATGATTTAATCTGATTTTTTGATTTAACACCGAAGGTGGTGTCAGGTTGAAGTTTGCTTTCATAAGTAAGCTGTCCCCATGCTTTGCCCCAGATTTCTATATGGTTCCATGGCTCATCGGGCAATGTGAACTTTACAGTCTGACCGGAATGCGAGTAACAATCCCAATCCGGGAGAACAAAATAATCGTATCTTCCCGGTAACCTCGACATATTGTAAACTCCTGGCCAGGTTGTCTCCCGTATTCCATCATTAGCTTTCCAGAACCAGCGGTTTATATCAAAAGCATCATGGATCTCCACTTTTCTGATACTTGTTTTTGCCGAAGTCAGTAAGGGCGGAGGAGTATTAGGAAGGTTCCATCCATTCCTCAACCACCATGCATCTCTCCATTGACGGATGCTAAGATCACGGTTAAGCGTGGGTATCGGTCCGGTGGGTTTTCCATGAGACAGGTTTGTAATATTCTCATCTGAAAGCATCCTGTCGTAGATACGCAATTCATCCAAATCACCACCCCTGACATAATTATAGGCGCTTTGCACCTGGTAAGGACTGATTATTCGTGAGTGAGGACCAAATTGATCCAGTCCGGTATCGAAAATATTCCCGGAAGTCAGTTGCTTAGCAACAAGTTCTCCGTTAACGTACAATTTAACTCCTTCGGTCTCGTCCCAGGAAAAAGCAATGTGTGTCCATTCCTGCGGACCGGGGAATTTATCCATATAATATGAAACCCTGGTGCGTGACAAACCTATATCTGTAACGAATGCATCGAAGCCGGAACCATTATAATCAATTCTTAACCAGACCATATCCCAGCTGGAATGGTCAGCATAACCCACACGGAAGATCGGAAATGGTGTTGGCCCCACAGGATAACGTGAACGCCAGAAAAAAGAGAGCGTACCCCGCTGTGCATAGATATTTCCCGGAGCCCAATAGGTCATTAGCTGGGTATCTTCAGCCTTGAATCCAGGTCCCTGTGCCCCGTCGGGAATAATACTTACGTCCCTGAGATAGTTTGGCAAATCCTGTCCACCGGCAGCAAAGTCAGCAGTAAAACCTTTGTTTCCTGATAAGTAAAACAGAAGTCCGGATTCCCGGGAATCAGATATGCGGGTAGGCTGTCCTGCCAAAAACCCTTCCCTTGGTTCAGATGCCTGTTGTGCCATTCCGGGAATGCTGAAGATGACAGACAAGATCAGAAGGTTGAGAAGAAAGATAATGTTTCTTCGCTTTTCACATCGTATCTTCATAATAATATAGAACATGGTTTGTTGCTTATTATTAGTTATTTAATTTGACAGTTAAAATAAGATAATTTAATAATATATGATGGTACCAAACAGGAAACTTTTTATATTCAAGGGTTGCAATCCGTGTTAAAATATATAATATTTGTACTGAATTGAAAAAAATTAAATTCTTAAATAATATTTCAGGGCTTCAACTTTTCCAGTTGATGAGACCAATCACTTTTCTGATTGTCAGTGTGGTTTTCACTAAAAAGATGACTCCGGAAAAAGTTGGACAATTTGAAATGTTCATGTTTATAGCAGGAGTGATGACATTTTTCTGGGTAACTGGAATTAATCAGTCACTTTTAACTCTATATAAAAGAAACAGAACTTTCCACAAAATTGGCGAGAACGGAACTAAAAAATCACCCGAGATTTTCAATGCATTTCTTTTGCTGTGCTTTTTCAGTTTGTTCTTTTTTGCACTGGGACAGATATTAAAAACCCATTTTGCAGTTTTCCATTATTCAGGGAATGTTCCTTATCTCAATTTATTATTACTCTATGTGCTTTTTAGNNTGATAACGTACCCATTACAGCTTATCCTTATAATTGCGCCGATACTTGCAGGGAAAGATTTTTTCTGGTCGATATGGGGATTATTAGCAGTAACAGGGATAAGATGGATATGGCTTATTATTTTACTCCGTCGTTACAGTGAAATGAAGATCTCGGTCGAATTCCTGAAGGAGCATCTATATTTTGGAATACCATTGATCGCCACAACATTTATAAGCGGTTCAGCCCAATATATTGACGGAACAATTATTTCAGCAAAAATAAATAATGATGCGATCTTTGCTATTTTCAGATATGGAGCAAAAGAGTTTCAGCTTGTCGTTATGCTTGCTACCGGACTAAGTACGGCAATGTTATCGGAGTTTTCCACGAGGGCTGAGATGAAGGAATCGATAACTAAGTTGAAAGTAAAATCCGAACGTCTTATGCATTTACTCTTTCCGGCATCGATGGTTGCAATGTTTTTTGCAAGATGGGTTTTCCCAAGGCTTTTCTCACCGGCCTATATAAGGAGCGCTGATATCTATATGATTTATTTATTGCTTGTAATACCAAGGCTCGTGTTTCCACAAACAATTGTGGTTGGAAGAAAGAAAACAAATATTGCCCTGATTGCTGCAATTATATCTCAGGCAATTAATATTCCTTTAAGTCTTGCATTGATACCAGAATATGGAACTGTGGGTGTGGCTCTTTCCACTTTTATCGTATATTGTTTAGAAAAAATCTTCCTGATATTATATGTCAAAATAAAAATGAAAATCAGTCCCTTAGATTATATTCCGGTTAAGATTTATGCTATGTATTCATTTCTGATTGGAATTCTCTTTATCCTAATTGACCATAGAATAATTGATTTTCATTAATTGACCCTGATTTTGTCCAAATGGCGATCCTGTATTGTTAATATGCAAGCCATTCTTGAGAAATATAGCTTTAAAATAAATGCTAAATTGCAAAACAAATCATTGAAACATGAAAAAGAAAGCATATTCGGAGCAACATAGAAAGGTTGTCGTTGTGGGCGCAGGATCAGTTGGGGCAACATATTGTTATGCGCTGGCACAAAGCGGGCTTGCTGATGAAATTGTATTAACAGACAGAAATGAAGATCTTATGAAGGGTCAGGTTCTTGACCTTGTTCATGGTCAGCCCTTTTTCCCTACTGTGATTATCCGATCAGGATCAGCTGAAGATTATAAAGATGCCCAGGTTGTAGTAATTACTGCAGGTGCTGCACAAAAGCCCGGAGAGACAAGGTTGCAGCTGATAAAAAAGAATGCTGAAATAATCGGATCTATTGCAGAAGAAATAGCTAGGCATGAATGTAAAGGTGTAATGCTTATTGTGAGTAACCCGGTTGATGTTCTTACATATGTGGCTTTAAAACGATCAGGATGGGAAAACACCAGGGTAATCGGATCAGGAACAGTTCTTGATAGTGCCAGGTTCAGGTATCTGCTCAGCAACTATTGTAGTGTAGATGTCCACAACGTACATGCATATATCCTTGGTGAACATGGTGACAGTGAGTTTGCAGCATGGTCAATGACAAATGTGGCAGGTATTAATATAGACGAATACTGCCCGTTTTGCGGACAGTGTTCCAACTGGAAAGAACGACGGCAGCATATTGTGCAAGAGGTACGGGAATCGGCATATCATATAATAAATTACAAAGGTTCAACGCATTTTGCCGTGGGTCTGGCGCTCGTCAGGATAACAGGAGCTATACTCCGGAGTCAGAATAGTGTATTGACTGTCTCGACCCTGCTTGACGGAGAGTTTGAAATTAAGGATGTTTGTCTTAGTGTTCCATGTATTGTTTCGGCTGACGGTATTATCAGGATCATTGAGAGCCCTCTTACTCCGGAAGAACTCACTTCATTGTCCCGGTCCGGCAATATTCTCAGAAAGGTAATTGATTTCATGTAGAATAACCAGATGACATTATGACAGTATAAAAGATCCAATGATGAATAAAATTATGGTGATTGCGTAATGCGGTCCCGATAGAAATCGGGATGAAAATGCGGATTAAAGTTAAACAGGGATGTTCATAAATACTGAAAACTTCTGATTGACAAATAGTTGAATCTCATTATATTTAAGAAAAAACCCCGAAAAAGC
>PMEC01000047.1 GCA_003155705.1 Bacteroidales bacterium | reverse complement strand
CAGAAGAATCAATCCCACTATTATTTTTAATAGTACTTTGACTAATCTTTTCATATTATTTAGTTTTTAAATTGATTTTCAACTCTTTATAGAATATAAATTTAAGAAATCGGACAATTAAAATTAATTAANNGGGGTTTGAATCCCTTCGGGATCACGAGCAAATTAAAGCAAGGTACAAGACTGAAGCGAGCAAAAAACAAAGCTCGCTTTAGTTTTTTGTGAAGCATCAGGATTGTAAATTGCGATAGTAATTTTTGCTTTAATTTGCAGCTCTGATGAAATGGGATCACGAGCGAAGCGAGTAATCCCTTTATTAGCACCAAAGGTGGATGCTTTTTGTGATAGACCAACAAAATGAGATCATGTGCAAAGCGAGTAATCCCTTTAAGACCACCAAAGGTGGATTTTTTATTTAAAAGGCACTGAAAAGCGTCTGTATTTTTATGGCTATTTATTGATGCCCCTCCGTTGATGGCTTTTGAAATATTATCTCAATAAGTTTATTTTCAACCTCCATGGTTGTATTTTCCGATATGTCAAAAATATAAGCATTGCCTACATTCCATCTTCTAATAATGTTTTTAACAAGGCTTTTTCTGACTATCCAAAGATGGGGAATTGCAATGGTCCTGGTAATATTTTCAATTGAACTGCCCCATCCTCTTCCGCTTAATTCAAGAGGACCTATTTCATCAATTACAACAAGCTGTTTATCAGACAGATTGGCAACGCTAAGAATTTCATTACCCCGCATTAAAGCAGCTTCATTAAAAAAGTACTTTCCAAGCTGAAGCCTGTTTTCTGTTTTTATATCTGAACAAAGCTCAATGCTTTCGGAAGATTCCAAATCAAAAAGATTAAATCCTGTCCTCTGACCATTTGAATCTATCCCAAAAGAGAGAAAACCTGCTAATTTTATTTTTCGTTTAAGCAAGTCTGATATGATTTCTTGAGCGAAGGTAGTTTTACCTTCACGGATATTACCGGTAATTATAACTACTTGAGGTTTTCTCTGGTATTCCTTTTCAAAGATCCTTAAAAGTACCTCAGCCTGACTGAATAGGTTCAGAAATTTGATCCTGGGGATTCCCTTTCCCTTTTCCTGCTTCGGAAAATTGGAAATAAAAAAAGGCAAAGCAGAAAATGATAAACTTAATGACTGATAAAGACTTGCGAATCCCCTTTGGTATAAAATCGATTTTATTAATGGATTTCTCAGTTCTACACTGATGGAAGCAAATCCGATAACCATGATTATTGCACGGGCATTCATCTTTAGCCCAACAATTAACCCATCTTTGCTGAAGAAGGCGCCGCCTGAGAATCCGTTCCAGAGGAAGGCGGCAGCAAAAGTAATTACCAAAAAGATGATCCAGAATGATAATTTCTTTAAACGTTTAAGTGAATTTTTATAATTTATTATACAGAATGCGACATAGATGACTGCAATAATTATTGATGGAAGAATCATGTCGAAGTTCAACAATAATAAAATCCCTATTACCGTAAATATGCTGATAAGAAGAAAAAGAAGTGAATAACCCTGGTGGGCTGTCTGGCTGAACATCAGGTTCTTTGACTGAAGGATAATTTCTTCCTGCTGCAAGTTCAGGTTGCCGGATCTGGTATATTTTAATCCAGTCAGATAACCACCGATTGCCGCAGCAAGACCTGTCAATATATAAATAGCTGTTATGAATGCAATCAGATAATCAGGGCTTAGCTTTTCCAGATCAATTTGTTTAACGGCATATAAATATAGGTCTGATAATATTTTTATGAAGTTAAAGCCATAGAAGATCAGCAGGCTGACAAGTTTGTGCAGAATTGTGCTAAGAACCGCCAATGCGCCACCGATCAGATATCCTACAATGTTTTTCCCTAAAATGAGAACAATTAATTCAATAAGTATGGCTTCTGTCAGAATTCCTATCATCGGCCCAAAAATTATTGCACTGGGCGAAATTGACTTCATAAGTGCACAAATGATACCGGCGCGCCAGATGAGTCCATTTTCTTTCCAAATCTGCAGGAAAGAGATTAACAACCATACACTAATAAATGATAACACCATTCCCGAAAGTGGAATTCTCAGATTATGAAGAAAACTACCCAGAATAATTTCGATTGATGCCCAGATACTTCCGACTACAGAGGCTTTAAGCCAGATCTTTCTGAGAGGTTTGCTTTGAATTATCTGCATTATTAATACTTAGTTGGATCTGACAATACTATCAGGGTGTACAAATATTAAAATAATTACAATAACTTTGTTAAACTTTTTTCGATTAATACTGTTAGATATATAATGCGGAAGGGAGTTTCAATATTATTTGTTCTGGTTGTGATAATTTCTTCAGCACACCTTACAATTGCCACACATTACTGTGGTGGCGAGGTTGCTGCAAGAAAAATTTCATTTTCAGGCAAATTGGCTACATGTGGCATGGAGAACTCTAAAGAGAGTTGTCCTTCATCAGAAAAACAGCTGAAAACTCACTGCTGCGAAAACAGGGTTGTTACTATCGGAATTGTAAATAATTTCATCACTCCAGTATCGATTCAAAAAGCAGATAATCAAAACATTCAGGATCTTTGCTCTTTCCCTGTAAACCATTTTTATCATTTCATTTCAGGATTCAATCAATCATTCACAAATATTCATCCGCCCGGAGGGTATTCAGCAACAGCAGTAGACCTGAATAATATTTGTGCTTTCCGTATTTAAAAATCAATTATTTCCTCATTTTAGTCTCATGAACTCACCCCAACCCCTCTCTCCGCCAGCGGGCGGAAAGAGGGGCTAAAAAGCCTCACTCCCCCTTCTTTTGCGCACAAGGCCGGGGGGTTTAGTTCATACACTTTCAAGATATTCCAGTCTTTTTGTTATTCCAGTTTTTCTATATTTTTTTAATAATTTAAATTTTAAAACTATGAAATCAGTTAAATTTTTATTCGTAGCCGTACTTTTAATGGCAACCGGAGTTATCGCTCTTCCGCAGACTGCACCTCAAAAATCAGGTGGACCAAAGACCGAAACATTTAAGGTCTGGGGCAAATGCGATATGTGTAAGGACCGTATCGAAAAAGCAGCAAAGGCAGAGGGTGCAACAAGTGCTTCATGGGATGTAAAAACAGCTATGCTTACAGTTTCTTACGATCCCTCCAAGACAAGCAAAGATGTACTAAGTAAGAAGCTTGCAGCTGTCGGTCATGACACTGAAAAATACAAAGCAGATGATAAAGTCTACAACGCTTTACCAGCATGCTGCCACTACGAAAGAGCCAAATAATTAACTCCCTAAATTCCGGATCAGGGTTCAAAGGATAAAGCCTGATCCGGTATAATTTTTTTTAATGTTCAACCGACTTGTAAAATATTTTCTTGATAACCGGCTGGTTACTTTTATCTTACTTATCACTTTTGTGGTGATGGGATTGGTAACTATGCCTTTCAATCTTAAACCAGGACTTCTGCCCAGAGATCCTGTTCCGGTTGATGCAATTCCTGATATTGGTGAAAATCAGCAGATTGTGTCTACGGAATGGATGGGTCGTTCCCCTAAAGATATCCAGGACCAGATAAGCTATCCTTTAACTTCTGCTTTACTGGGCATTCCTGGTGTTCAGACAATCAGGAGTACTTCTATGTTTGGGATGTCCTTTATATATATCATTTTCAAAGATAATATTGAGTTTTACTGGAGC
>PMEC01000142.1:768-31390 GCA_003155705.1 Bacteroidales bacterium | reverse complement strand
TTAAGCCAGCAGACCGGGCAAAAATCAACCAGGGAAACGAGGATTAACTCAGTGATAGATGGTAAGCTTGTCAGCTGGGATCTTAAGGTTACATCTACTCCAATAAATATAAGAGATAAAGTATTTTATGTCTTTACTATTCAGGACATCAGCAATGAAAACCGCAGAATAATCCTCGAAAGAATATTTTTTCACGATTTACTGAATTCTGCAGGAAGTCTTAACGGACTCTTAAATATTCTTAAAGAGGAAACCGATCCCAAAGAGACTCGGGAAATTATTAAAATGTCTGAAGAAGTCAGTCGTGACCTTCTTGAAGAGATATTGCTTCACCGGCAGTTAAGAGCTGCTGAAAATGGTGATCTGACTATTGATATTCAGTTGATTAATGCAATGGAACTTCTTAAATCCGCTGTCGGAAAAATAGAAGGACATGTTATTGCTCATGGGAAAAGTATAGTAATTGCAGATTATTCCTCAAACGCATTTGTTGATACTGATAAATTACTTCTTCAAAGAGTGCTTATTAATATGCTCAAAAATGCCCTGGAGGCTACCGAAAAAGGTGGAACCGTTCATGCAGATATCACAAACTTTGATAATAAAATCAGATTCAGGGTTAAAAACGACAAATTCATGCCAAAAGAAATTCAGATCCAGGTTTTCCAAAGATCATTCTCTACTAAAGGTAAGGGCAGGGGAGTTGGAACTTATAGTATTAAGTTGCTGTCAGAGAATTATTTGAATGCCAAAGTCGGATTCAGCAGTTCAGAATCAGAGGGTACCGTTTTCTTCATCGATTTATTCAAACCAAAAAAATCCAATAATTGATAATTATGAAAATACCCGATAATTTAGTCTTTGTTCTTTTTGGTGCTTCGGGCGACCTTGCCTTTAGAAAAATTATTCCTGCCATTTATTCCCTTAAGATTCATTTACTGTTACCTGAAAAATTTGAAATCATTGGTGTTAGCAGATCAGTTATGTCAGATTTAGATTTCAGGGAAAAACTTAAAAAAGGGATCACTTCTTTTTCAGGGGAACAAAATATTACTGATGAATTGCTGATATCTTTTACGAACCATATCACTTACCTGACACTCGACATTTCGTCACCCTCTGAATACGTGAAACTAAGAGATAAACTTGCTGAGACTGATATCAATTCAGGAACAGGGGGCAATTATATCTTTTACCTTGCTACACCACCCAGTCTTTACACGATAATAGCAGGCAGTCTTTCGTCTATTGGATTAAGTGACCAGTCCGTGGGATTCAGAAGGTTTATCTTTGAAAAACCCTTCGGTTATGATCTGAAATCGTGTAAAGAACTTAACAAGAAGCTTCATGATCTGTTTGCAGAAGAGCAGATCTTCAGGATTGATCATTACCTGGGGAAGGAAACTGTACAAAATCTTCTGGTTACGAGATTCTCAAACGGAATGTTTGAACCACTCTGGAACAGAAATTATATTAACTATATTGAGATAACATCAGCCGAGAGTATCGGAGTAGAATCAAGGGGTGGTTATTATGATAAAGCAGGGGCGCTGAGGGATATGGTTCAAAATCACCTGCTTCAGATGGTCGGTCTTACGGCTATGGAACCACCTTCATCAATGAATCCGGATGCAATAAGGAATGAAATCCTAAAAGTCTTTCAGTCTTTTCAGCCTATTGTTGAAGATGAAGTTGATAAATATGTTATTCGCGGACAATATACAGCTTCGCGTGTACGTGGTGAATGTCTTACCGGTTACCGGTACGAAAAAGGAGTCGATCCAAATTCAAGAACGGAAACTTTTGTAGCTATTAAATTCTATATCAATAACTGGCGCTGGGGAGGAGTACCATTCTACATCCGTACCGGGAAGAGACTTCCCACAAGAGTAACGGAAATAGTCATTCATTTCAAGCCAACACCTCATTTCCTGTTTCATGTTAATGATATAGATCGTTCTGCTAATCAGCTAATTATACGTATTCAACCCGATGAGGGAATTCTGCTTAAGTTTGGAATGAAGGAGCCCGGAGCAGGCTTTAACGTAAAGAACGTAAGTATGGATTTTCATTATTCGGAACTTGCGAATATTAGGCTGCCTGAAGCCTACGAAAGATTACTAAATGATGTAATGGTCGGGGATTCTACCCTATATTCCCGTGACGATACTGTTGAAACTGCCTGGAAGTTCCTTGAACCTATTCAGAATGGCTGGTCAAATAACCCGGCTATTAAAGTATTTGGATATCCGTGCGGAACATGGGGACCCGAGACTGCAAATGATCTCATTGAAGGAAAGGATCTTACATGGAGATACCCTTGTAAAAACCTGGCGGACGATGGTTTGTATTGTGAACTATAAGCCAGTGATGGATGAAGAGGAGACTGGGTGAATTGGAGAATGGGAGACAAAAGTACAATTCAAAGTGTGACTCCTTGCAACTCGGTGGTACCTCAATATAGATGCAGCAAAAATAGTTGACAAATCAAAAATTGAGTATCAATGCTAATAGTTGAATGATTTTCTTTAATTTTGGGATGGCTATATATTAACTTAAATTATATTGTCATGTCACACGAAAAAGCTAAAGAACAGGCTAATAAAAAGAAAGAAGCTACCAAAAGCCTTAAGGAGAAGCGCTTAGCAAAAAAAGCTAAGAAGGAAGAAAAAAAGAGAATGTAAACACTAGTCTCTTACTGGAATTTATTTTGAAGCATTATCTCTCCTGAAGTTTGATTACGATTATAGAAGAGAGTGCGTTTTGTATTTAATCCGGGGTTGAATCTGCTCCGGGTTTATTTTTTTTATCAAATTATCAAAATAAAAAATATATACTTTTGCTGTCTATAAAATAAATCTTTCCAAATGAGACGACTATTTATTTTTTGTTTTGTTCAGCTAATACCCATCCTGATGGTTGGCCAATCATCATTATTGACCGTGGCTGAAAAGACCAATTACGAATCTACATCCAGGTATGGTGATGTGATGTCATTTATTAATCAACTCAAATCTTCATCCTCACAAATAAGAGTTGAAACTTTTGCAAAAACCACTGAAGGAAGAGATCTGCCACTCCTTATTATTGCCAATCCGATGCCTAAAAAGCCAGAAGATCTGATAAATGATAAGCGGATCNNAGGGATCTGTTAAAAGAAAAGAACCCCGAAGCCTTAAAAAATATTGTTTTTCTTATATGTCCAATATTTAATGCTGATGGAAATGAAAAAATAAGTCCTCAGAACCGTACATATCAGAATGGTCCTAAAAATGGAGTGGGTGTAAGATACAATGGTCAGTTCCTTGACCTTAATCGCGATGCTATGAAAGCAGAATCGCCTGAAATTAGAGGCGTTATTACAAATATCCTTAATAAATGGGACCCATCTGTAATGATGGATTGCCATACCACAGATGGTTCATACCATATTGAACCAACAACATTTACTTGGATGGCTAATCCTGATGGCGACATTTCTCTAATAGCCTTTATGCGTGATAAGATGATGCCTGAAATGTCAGGCACTTTGCTCAATAAATATAATGTCGAAAACTGTTTCTATGGTGAATTTATAGATATGCTGGCACCGGAAAAAGGTTGGATTTATGATGCTTCTGAACCCCGATATGTTACAAACTATGTAGGTTTGCGCAACAGGCTGGCCATTCTCAATGAAAACTATGTCTATGCCGATTTTAAATCCAGAGTCAACGGATGCTATTGCCTGATTAAATCGCTTACTGACTATCTGAATATACATAAGGATGAAATAAAACACATGCTTAAAGTTGTCGATCAGAAAACTGTAAGCAGAGGACTCGATCCGGCTGTAACTGATTCATTTGCTATTGAATATAAATTGCGACCTGTCTCTTCACCTGTAACTGTTAAGACTTTTGAGGCTGAGCTTGCAACAGAGTCTAACGGAAGAAGAAACTATCGGAAAACTGACAGGCAAAAAACTGTTACGGTTCCCTATTTTATTGATTATTACCCGGTCAAGAGTGTGAAGTTACCTTATGCATATATTTTGGATACATTTGATCCTCAGATTATTGGTTTGCTTCAGACTCACGGAATAAAGATAGAGAAGCTTTCAGTTGAATCCAAAGTTGAAGTCGAAAGGTTTAATATTACAGAACTTAAAGGCTCACAACACCTTAATCAGGGACATTATAACAATACTATCAACGGAAGTTTTGTTAAGGATACCATAGAATTTGCTGCAGGTACATTAGTTGTAAAAACAGCACAACCGCTGGCAAATGTTGTTTCATATTTGCTTGAGCCTCAAACTAACGATGGGTTGGTGACCTGGAATTTTCTCGACAGATATCTTGTTCCGCAGTGGGGATTCGGATATAATCCCTATCCGGTCTACAAGGTTATTTATAAAACCGATCTTAAGACTGCAGCAATCTGAAAATAAGGCTAACCAGAAATTTCAGGATTAAATCCTTGTTTTATCAGATTTTCAATTGGCCGGAATAATGGATGAGGCAAATTTTCCCAATCGAACCATTCCCAAACAGAACATTTTTCAGGTTCCATAGTTTTTAGCTGACCAGAATCATAATCAGCTGTTATAAAAATGGTTATATAGTGTCTTCCTTCGTCAGGAAAAATATCGTTTGTGACACCAGCGAACCTGGTGTTTTTTATCTTCAGATCAGTCTCTTCAAGAACCTCTCTTTTTGCACAGTTTTCCCATGTCTCGTACATTTCAAGATGGCCTCCCGGAAATGACCAGGAACCTTCTCCATGAGAGTTTATCCTTTTCCCAAGTAAAACTTTTCCGTCTTTTATAATGCAGACTCCGATACCGACAGTTGGTCTTTTTTTATTATCATTTGCCATTTTTACTTGTTATAAAAAAACTCTAATCTTCTTTTTTTCGACTTTTTCGTGTTTTTATTCTAAAATACTTATTGGCCTATTTCATTGCAGAAAAGGGAAAATTGATTTTAAAAGTATGAAAAATATGTAACTTGTTACTAGGAAATTGTGATGAGTACTATTATTTTTATAGTGAACAAAGAGCATATTTATTTTCATTAATCATTCAACCCTTTAATAATTTAACTATGAATAACGGAACATTTGATTTTAATCTGTTTCTGAAGGAATCGAAAGAGACGCTTTTGAATCCTAAGAGCTATTTCACAACAATGAAATCCGCCGGTGGCTTTATAGAGCCACTGATTAAAGCCGTTATATATGGGTTTATTACCGGGGTAATTTATTTATTCTGGTTTATCCTTGGATGGGGATCCATTGCGGGAAGAATGTTTGGCGGAGATTCAGGAATGATGATAATTATCAGACAAATTATAGGATCTGGTATTGGACTTTTTGTTGGTGCAGTTATTCTATTGGTTCTTTCCTCTGTCTGCAAGGGGAATACTGATTTTGAAACCAATTTAAGAGTTTCTGCCTCATTAATGGTAGTTATACCAATTTCAGCACTTTTTACTGTCTTTTCAGGTTTAAATTTATATTTAGGATTTGGTTTAAACCTGATCGTATTCATATATTCTCTTTGGCTTTTATACAATGGACTTGTAACAGCTCTTAGAGGAAAATCAGAACCTGCCAGAATAGTTTGTTATGTTTTGACAGTTGTGATGATTGTTTTTCTTCTGTTGGTTCTCAGGGAACAAGTTAAGTTGGAAAAAACATTTAATATATTTAATAAAAATGCCAATGAACTGCTGAAAGACTCAAAAAAGAAATAGCCACTCGATGCATAAATAGGTTTGGATTTTTTGCAAAAACTGTTGAGCTAATTGGTATTTTCTTGTTTTTTGCTGGTCGTGAAAGATTTTATATGTGCTAAAACATATTATATACTAAGATATCTTTGAAATATTTACGATATATTTATCGCCTGAACACATATATTTATGAATATTAAAAACCAATAATAAAATGAAATTATTAATTACAACTTCGGCGATTATTGTGTGTCTGAATCTGAATGCGCAAAAAGATAAATTTTTCTCAAGCAAATGGAGAGATAACAATTCTGAATCTGTTGCACCGGCACTTTCGGATTATACTGCCACAAAAAAGGGAGATTTNNAGTTTTGCAAATGGGAATGACAATATGGATAAATACAGACGGGAAGTCGCGAAAAATTACTGGAATAAGATATCCGATTGGGGCACAATATTCAAAAGGTAAGGGGAATACAATTGCAAAGACAAGCCCACTGGCACTGGCTAATACAATCGAATTAGTCGGATTTAAAGATGTGGAGACGAACAAGTTTCCTTCAAATAATACCGATAATGTTAGAGGTTCTGTAAAATATGATAATGATGGGAACCTGGTATTTTCCCTTACCGTTCCCAGGTCGAAACTTCCTGCCGGAGCAAAAAGCAAAGATGGCAGCGAAGTGCCCATGAATCTCGCTATTGAGTATGGCGCTCCTCCTTCCGATCTGGAATCAGGCAGACCAGCAGGGTATACTCCTCCTCCAAAAGCAATGGGAGAAAAGACCAGCCGATCTGTCACAAGCGATGGTGGAGGACGTGGCGGACGTGGTGGTTCGACGACAAGTGGCGGCGGAGCACACGGTGGAGATGTCAGCGCTCAGGATGAACCACAACCGGTGACAATCTGGATGAAGAATATTAAGCTTGCAGTTAAAAAATAGAACTCACTGTTTTTCTAACCGGAACCTTGATTATCCTTTATCGCTGATCTGCATAACGCCACCATGCAGCAGTCCCAATATAACCAGCAACTGAAGTGATGATTAAAACAGAATAACTTATTATTCCGGGATGCGGCATATCCGATCCTGCTACACCACTGAAGAGAGCAGGGATAGCCCATGGAAAATAAGTGATGATAGATGGTATGGCTGCATAAACAAACTGGGTCATTATGAGAGTCAGGAATACGAATGCAACAGGAAGCAGATAGCCACGACTGAGACATGTTATTAAAGCAACCGGGGAACAAAGCAGTACTGTCAGAAAAGCGCTGACAATATATAAAATGAAATAATTTTTTATGAGCGCTGGTGACCAGCTATCAAGATCAGCAAGTAACCCGGCAATAAGTGCGGTTAAAAAAAGGAGTAATAAAAGCAGAATGCTCCAGACAACTATAATGATGAACTTTGACAATACGAAAACTTTACGCGAAACCGGGAGTGCCAGTAAATCTTTTATTACCCTGTCGGTATATTCCCTGCCAAAAACCCAGATTGTCACTATTCCGCTGCCTATTGATCCGATTGTAAGAACCATTTGTATCAGCAGGTTAAGATAGGTAGGCCAGTCAGCCTTACCTATCAGACTTGCTTTGGTATTAATGACAACCGATTTGCCCGCAATCTCAGGGTGCTTTGAAATTAACATCAGCAATCCAATCATTAAACCCATGAAAATAAATAGCAGCATGCTTATCCACAGCATCTTAGATTTACTGGATTTTAGTATTTCAGTACTTAGCACTGCATAGAATCCTTTCATATCACACCTCCTTTAATGCTGATAACTCTCAGGAAGAATGATTCAAGGTCTTCCTCTTCAACAACCAGCAAATCCGGAGGCAAACCTGAATTGACCAGGAAAGAAGCAATATTTTCAGGATTCAGTATAGCTTCGGTATTCTGAATCTGCAGAAAACCTCCCTCTGCCTTGATTGGATTATAACCTTTGTTCTCAAGAAGTGCCTTTGTTCCATCCAGATTATGTGTTCTTACATTAAGGCTCTTTTTTCTCAGTTTTTCCATTTCAGAAACGCCTGACTCAAGTATTAATTCGCCTTCATGAATAATTCCAATACGGGTAGCAAACCTGGAAACCTCTCCAAGTATATGGCTAGAGATGAAAATTGTAACTCCTTTATTAATAGCAAGATCCTGTAACATTTCTCTTATTTCAACAATTCCTGCAGGATCAAGTCCGTTCGCTGGTTCATCGAGAATCAGGATTTGAGGATTATGGATCAGGGCCTTAGCAAGACCCAAACGTTGTGCATTCCCGAGAGAAAGATTCTTAGCTATAATATTATAATAAGGATATAGTCCAAGCTTTTCAATAATTTCATTTACAGTATTTCTGTCTTTGATAAATCTCAATCTCCTGATGATATCAAGATTTTCATAAACTGTAAGATCGGGATAGGAGTAGGGTATTTCTACCAGGTTTCCGACATTTTCCCAGAGCTCAGGGTTTCCTGCTGATACCCGTTTGCCATTAAGATATGCTGCACCGGATGTCGGTCTTATCATTCCAAGAAGCATCCGGATAGTTGTGGTTTTACCTGCTCCGTTGAGTCCAAGGAAACCATATATTTCTCCTTTCCCGATACTTATAGAAATGCTATTTACGGCTCTGACCTTTTTAAAATTCTTACTAAGATTTTCCGTTTGGATAATCTTATCCATTGCCCAGCTATTTTATAAATTTTCTTATTTCTCTTGCCCAGATATCGTAACCCAGCTTGTTGATATGAAGACTGTCTGAAATGAATATTTCTTTTTTTGGAGAACCTTCCTTATTTAGTAAAGGTGTCCAGACATCAACAAACTTTATATTCTTATTTTCCAGAGTAAATTTCCTGTACATGTCATTAAGTTTGATATATTCATCCTTTAATCCCCATCTTAGAACAGAGGGTTTGACTGAGATAATAACTATTTGTACATTAGGAATTTCCTTCTTGATTTTTTTGAAAAGAAGATCTGCTTCACTTATAACAACCTCTACCTTTGTACCTGCTGCGATATCATTATCTCCTTCATAAATAAACACCTGTACAGGTCTATATTTAATTATTACAGAATCTGCGTAATATAGCAGGTCACTCAACTGTGAACCTCCAAATCCAGTATTGATAATATTCTTTCCCGGAAAATAATCCTGAATATTCTTCCATCTCCTGATGCTTGAACTACCGGTGAAAAGGATCAAATCATGGCTATCTATTTTGTCATGATATTTAAGATCAATTGTGTCTATCTCTTTTTGAAATCTGCGAGGATCCTGTGCATGTAATATGCATGAAAATGAAAGGATCGAGACTATTAGAATGAGTCTTAATCTCATAGTTTATTATTTCTGGATTATATTTTAAGATTAGTTACATATGAGGTTATTATATCTTTAAATAGGTCATGGATTATTATTAAATGTGTTTTTTACTCTTCCCTTCGATATAGACCATAAATTTCACACCATCCTGGGACATTTCGAACTTTGTATTTACAATGCCATTTTCAAGCAAAGTATAAGTCAACCTGAAGATAGGAGCATTGGTCGATTTTTCGCTTGTTAAAACAACAGATTTCTCTGAATAGGTTATTGAATAATTGATTGTATGTCCTTCATTATCAAAGTAGATTGCTTTTCCCGGATTCCCAGTCAGATCGGGATAGATTATCATCAGATCGTCATGGATCACTTTTGGCTTATTATCACTTGCCGGATATTCGGAGTGACTTTTCCTAACAAGTATTTTATTATTAAGATCAAATCGGAAGGAAAAAGTTCCGCCACCCGTTCCAGGCTGACCGGTACCTTCACCTACCCAGTCTCCGGTCAACCAGCTCCATTTATTCCATGAATCGTTTGTCTGTCCGAAACTAGCGGACAAAATTCCTGATAATGCAAGGATTAATGCTATTTTTATTCTCATGCAATTGTTTTTACTAGTAATTTTCTTCCCTTATCTGCATAAAAGCTTTTGGATGGAGACAAGCAGGACAGGTTTCCAATGCTTTTTCAGATTCGTAAACATATCCGCAATTCAGGCACTTCCACCATACTTTTCCATTTTTCATAAAGACCTTATCTTCTGAAACATTCTGTAAAAGTTTAAGATATCTGCGTTCGTGTTCGGCTTCAACTTTTGCTATCATTTTATATGCGGTAGCAATTTCAGGAAAACCTTCTTCTTTTGCTACCTCAGCAAAATGAGGATATAAATCGGTCCATTCTTCATGTTCACCTTCTGCGGCAGCTTTTAAATTTTCCTTAGTAGTACCTATTTTCCCTGCCGGATACATTGCAGTTATTTCTGTCATACCACCTTCCAGAAATTTAAAGAATCGTTTTGCATGTTCTTTCTCCTGGCCGGATGTTTCCAAAAAAATTGCCGCAATTTGTTCAAAGCCCTCTTTTTTTGCTACACTTGCAAAAAAATCATAGCGGTTACGTGCCTGAGATTCACCTGCAAAGGATTTCAGCAGGTTCTGTTCTGTTTTTGTTCCTTTCAAAGATTTCATAGCTATAATGGTTTAGTTATCAATTTCAAAAAACTCGGATTTTTCAGAGCCGCAGACAGGACATATCCAGTCAGTCGGAAGATCAGCAAATTTAATCATCTCTGTTGATTCATCATAAACATACCCGCAGGCGCCGCATTTGTATTTTTTTGCAGGAGTACTTTGTTTGCCTGATTCAAACCTGGATTTGTCAATATAAGTAGGAGCATTTTTCGGTGCTACTCCTTTTTTAACCTGTCTGTAATAAAGATAAGTTATTGGTTCCTGTGAATCGTCAATAATTTCAGATTGTACCAGTTCGCCGATGAAGATCAGGTGGCTTCCGACATCAGTTGTCTGTACCACCCTGCATTCCACAAACGCAATACAATCATTTAAAACGATCGGAACCCCGGTCTCACCATAGATAACCTTCATTCCTTCAAGCTTATCAATGTCTTTCCCACTTTTATAACCGAACCTGCCAAAGAGTTCCGGAGAAGTATCTTTATGCAGCACGGATACGGCAAAAACGCCCGTTTTAGTAATAAACTCAGCGGTGTAATTGTTTTTATTGCAGCAGGCGGCAAATTTAATTGGCTCAGCTGAAACCTGGAATACGGTATTGGATATGAACCCATTACCATGATTTTTGTCGCCTGAGCTTACGATATACAAACCGTAAGAAATTCTGAAAAGTGCTTCAAAATTTATCATTAAGTTCTTATTTATCGCAATTTAATATTTATTTCTTTTTCTCCCTGTTCTCCAGCCTGAATTCATCCTTTTCTTTACTCTCACGGATCATATCCTTTACATTATCAATTTGAGGAGATTCAAGCAGTGACTTCCACTTGAATTTTTCGTTTAAGGGATCCAGTGCTTTCTGCGGATCAAATACCCGATTATCCACCGGCAATGCATTATATGGTTTATAATCAGGCACATCAGCAAAAAAGTCAGACAAATCACTAGCTGCGGCATCATACTGATTAAGATATGGCAATCCGAGGATATTCCAGTAAGTTTTGAAAAGACTTCCAAAACTATAATGTACATGACTCACATAATCTTTTTTAACCCATGGAGATACGACCATTAAAAGACTTCTATGTGCATCTATATGATCTACGCCATTTTGTGCATCATCTTCAGTTATAAAAATTGCCATATTTTTCCAATAAGGTGAATGGGAAAGATACTCTACAATTCTTCCGACTGCAAGATCATTGTCAGCCATATAGCTCTCACGGAACGGATAACCTGCATCAGGTCTTTCACCGGCTCCATGATCGTTCGGAATAATGACAGCAATCAGATCAGGCATTGTGTCTTTTCCATGCAACCATTTTTTATCAAACTCTTTAATGAACTGATCTATTCTGAACTGATCAGGTATGGATGTATTGAAAGTCGGATAGACCCTTGAAGTACGGTTATAGAGAGGTTGTGGCATGGGGAAATTTACAAACTGCTCAATGCCGGTATATTTAAATTTAGCATCATATACTGCCGGTTCGAACATTATGCTGAAGCCGAAATTATAGTAACTGGCTTTGTTTCTCTCAAGGTGATCCCACATTGAACCGGCTTCATTATAATCTTCAGGATAGATCGCTCCAGCCGCTCCGTTCATACCATAAACCCCAGGAGCTTTTGAATCTTCCCTGAATGTTCGATTTCCCCCGTAACTGGCTGCCGTACAGGTCTCGCACCACTCATTCGGGTAAGTATTGACTAACCATCGATGACCATCGGCAGATACATCCGAATCGACATAAAAATTATCTGAAATAGCAAACTCATGAGCCAGCGCCAAATGGTTGGGCATTACAGTTGAAGATGAAACGTTTTTTGTCTTTTTTCTATTTGAAAAGGATGCTCTATCACCATAGCGTGCAATGCTTGAATCTCCGGCACCTTTTCTGATCCCGCCAAATATTTCATCATATGTTCTGTTTTCCTTGGAGATGAAGACAATATGCTTAATGGGGCTCTCCCTAATTTTGGGATAGAGAGGAACAGGATTGTCTTTCCTTTTAAAAAATGAAGTATCATCGGATCTTAAGAACTGGAAATTATTTGCAATAACCTTTTCAGTCATTTCTTTAAGCTGATTATCTTTTGGAATGTCCAATACCTCAACTGTTCCTTTCATCAATCCGCCTATATAGCTTCCTTCTCCGGTGTCATTAAATACTGAACCGGCATTTGGACCGCTTCCGTATCCCTTCGCATTTGCGACTATCAGTTTCTTCCCATCTCTGGTAACTTCAACTTTCGATGGAAACCAGCCTGCAGGGATATGTCCCAGTACTTTGAGTTTAACTGCATCAATAACTGCAATCGCATTTATTCCGGATTCAGCCACGTACAATCTACTCTGATCAGGACTTAATGCCAATCCGAATGGAATTACACCTCTGAACTGTCTTATCCGTTCGTCTGGTTTAAGATAAATTGTATTAATAACAGTATCTTTTTTAACTGAGATGACCGAAATATTATCGTTGTTTCCATTGCTGACAAAAACATAATCATCTGTTGCTACAATTGAGTTGGGGCTGGATCCGCCAACAGCTGGAATATCCTCAACCATTGATCCGACAAGATGACCGGTCTTTACCCGGGAACAAACTTCAGGATTATTTTTATTTTCAAGATTTATCGAGAAAACAGAAAATGCTTCTATTGCGTTAGGATCACCCAGTCCGGGTACATTTATCGTATCATTTTTTATACCCTCTTTCATCTCCCTGGAACCAAAGGCAAATGCAGGAAAATCAATAAGTTTTACTTTTGAATCGCTTTCCTTATTTGAAGTAATGGGAGAATACTGAAACATACCTACATTGGCTACATAAGCTCTTTTTTCATCCTTGGAAAGACATATTCCAAACGGATATCTTCCTACAGGTACTGAATGGACAAGTGATTTAGTTTCAGTATTTACAATGACCATCCGGAACCCGATCTGGTCTACTGCATAAAGTGTTTTGCCATCCTTTGAAAGTTTCAGATCGCCTATGTATCCATGAGTATAATCTACCTTGCCGGAAACATAAGAACAATTAATAGTGCCTTTTGACTGACCAGTATTTACATCGAACAGATAAATTCTATTCTCCTGACCTCCCGCTACATAAATTATCTGATTATCAGGTGAAATAGCCAAACCCATAAATACGGAAGAAAGTACTCCTTTGTCTGTTTCTGCCCCGGGTGGAACCTGTTGCACATCGGGGTTGTCTGACAGGATTCTGCGTATTATTGTTATTGATAACGGATCAGTCCCGGAGTTTGCCGTAACGGCCACATTTCCATCATTGCTCAAAGTCAGCCCGTATGGATGAGGAGCTACTATAATGCTTTTACCGGCAGGTGTAATAAATCTGCCATTTGGTATTACTGTGTTTCCGTTTTTATTAATTTCAGTGTACAATTTACCTGCGGGAGCTGAAATGATCCAGAATGCCTTATTTTCAGAATTATTTTGGCTGCTACAGCCTAAAAACACTATGCCGGTAATCAGAGATAGAATAATCTTTTTCATTTGATTTTCTTTGAGTGAGGCCTTATATTCTTGTCAAAAACAGCTATCAGATAGTTATTTGACTTTCATGTAGCTATCCTGTAAATCACCTCTGGAAATCACTAGCCGGTTGTTCACGACTGCAACGGGTCTGCTGATATTAGAATTATTAAGGAGCAAGGTTCCAAAATTCACATCATATTTAATTACAGAATAATTTGTCTGCAGATATATAGTGTCATTATGTTTTTCAATATAATTGCCATCAGATGTAAACTCGATTGAAGCATAACTTGATTTTGAAGATAAGAGACAAGTATCAATATATCCGCCACAAGTCGCTTCCCAGTTCCATTTACCTGGTATCTGATCAATCGATGTCACTTCGATTTTCTTAGTACAACTGCCAAATAGGATCGCTATTATTATTATGCCGATTGTCTTCATATTTTACATATCACTTATTGACTATGCAAATATATTACAATTGACTGATCATTATATACAAAAAACAACTGAATGAATCATTAGATCAGTCAAATCAAACGTAAATAAAACAAACCGACTTATTGAATTTTTTAAAGATAAATAAGAAGACGCGCTTTATATTTTTTCGGATATCTTCATTAGTACCCTATTACTGTTGACCTTTGCTAAGATACTTGGTAACCAACAATACTTCTGAGGCCGACATACTTGTTCTTGGGGCCATGCTGCTTAAAACACTTTTCCATTGGGCAGGNNCCCTGTTGTAACTCCTGTAATGTTGCATTCGCCGTAACATTTGCACTTGTCGGTGTATATAATGAACTTGTATCAGCAGCATTTTTAGAACAGCCAACTGACAGAACCAGGAAAGAAACAAAAAGAACCGGCAAAAAAAAGTATTTAGTCTTTTTCATAAAATTGAAATTAATAAGTTATTAAAACCTCACGTAGTTTTTACAATAACAGATTAATTCAAATAATGTTGCCGGCAGATGCTAATTATCATAATGATTTCTAATCAGATTAATTCTAATCTGAAAATCACTTCTTCGAATTATTTTTTGTACGAAATTTAGGCTCAGCTCTGATTGAACCTATTTAGTCCTTTAGACAACGGACGGAAAAGCCATTTGTTAAATCGTAGTAATTCCTGCTTACGACACTGTTTCTGTTGTAAATGCTACGATACCAGCCGTTGAGAGTCTTACCCTCGATTGAAGTCCACCAGTATCCAAGGTTTTTAATAGTGAAGAAAAACCCATTTGAATAACGGCTGCCACCCGGAAGGGCAGTGAAACCGCTTTCATTGGTTGCTCCCGGATTAGTGCTGCTCCAATGAGTTGTACCTTTTTCTTTCAACTTGCCACCAGCGACATTTTCACCACCTAAATATGTTATGAGGCCTGACCATTCAGCATCTGACGAAACATGCCAGCCGGCAGGGCACAATTTACCTGTATTTACCGCATATCCATTGTATAGTGCTCCATAAGTATTTTTATAGGTTGAATCATTGTCATACCAGCAATATGCAGGTGCGTTTAATCCCAGCCATGCAGCATTATCGATCACCAGTGGTATTGCCGTACCATCATTGAACTTCGTGGTTTTTAAGTTTTCGGACATCCAGGTCTGGTTACCGATTTTTATTGTTTTATATATGTTACCGTCCGGGTCTTTCGCACTGACGGTTTCCTGAGCATTTGAAACATTTATAATTGTAAACATCAATAATACAGACACATAGAGTAGTTCTAAGTGTTTATTATATCTTTTCATATTATTCGGATTTTTATTTTACACTTAATCTTTAATAAACTAAGAACAGTATCTTGTTTTATGATAAGAATTAAAAACCTTATGTAATGTTAACCTGATTATTTAGGGCCACGATTATCCAACAAGTAAGAGAAAAACATTAAATGGGAAATTTTTTGCAATACGGGAGATGATTGATCTTTTTTGCAGGGATATTTATGGGCAAGATCTCTCCAGGAAGAAGGCAGACAATCTACGCGATTTGCCATTCCATCATCCGGGCCAGGGCAGCAGTATTTGGTATTCACTCTGGCTGATGCCAATCGTATAAAACACATCGGACAGGGTTCTGCAGAACTATAAACAGTCAAGCCCGGATTATAAACATATATATTCAGGTATTGCTTTGAAACAGGACTTTCCTCGAAGTCTGTCAACAATGTCATCTCCGCATGTAAATCCGAACGATGCTTCTGAATTTGCGAATTATGGCCTTTGAAAATAATTTTCCCTTTTGAATCGGCCAGAATAGCTCCAATACCATAACCACCTTCCTTGAAACTTATGAATGCCTGAAGAACTGCTTCTTTAGCAAACACATCATCAGGATATTTTTTTTGAGGTTGATAATTTATCAGATACTTTTCTACTTTTTGAATTATGGCAGGGATTGAATCATTAACTTTAATCCCCAACGGGAGATCGGAAAACTTCTGCATTAATTCTGCCCGTGAATGTGTTACAAAATATCCTTTAGGAATTGAATCAACGGGAAGTGACTTTGTTTGCGCAAAAGTACAGGTTGCAATAACGATGTATGAAATAAAAAATAATATTTTTCTCATATGATTTTTTTAAAAAGGTTCAAATTATCTCTTTGAGACTAACCAATTAATTGATTCTTGGAATTCCTGATTTTTATCAAAATAAATATAATAATTAAATCTTCAGTATACTTAGTAAATTTATGTCTTTTTTTGAAAAGGAAAGCAAAATTTCAGAATTTTTATTTTAATCAGGACTAAATGTAATCATTTCACAGCAACTCAAGACAATTTTTAGACTACTGAAAATCAGGCCAGATGATGAAGAGCGCTATGAGAAAGAATATAATTTTTTATCAGTTCTTTAGGTTATTCCAGGATTCCTCTCATGTATTCGATACATTTTGTGACCTCTTTCACTGGATCCGAACCTTCCGGGATATTATATTCAAGTTCGACAAATACGTCGATTGGCCATTTCTCTTTCTTAATTAACAGGAGGATGTCCTTAATTGGAGTTTCACCCTTTCCAAATGGCATATTGGTGGCTGGAGGGTCGCTTTTGGGTCCTGTTTTATCCTTCATGTGAATCATGGGGATAAGGTGGTGATATTTTTCAATTATATTGTTCGGATGCAGCCCGGTTGCACCGNNTTATGCTTTTCGGCAAAAGTGCCAAGACGTTTACAGGCCGCTTCACTGCATTCATCCGTAATTCCATAGGCTCCTAATACCTTTGCAGCATTATATGCATAGTCTATTTCTTCATCCGACCATGTCGAGGGTACAAATTTAGCAATATGCATATCCACACCGGCTTTATTGTACATCTTACGCATATCTGCATATTTCTGCATAGGAAGTGATAACCTCCACTTGCGCTGGGTTTCCTTCAGATTTGCAGCAGCATTTGCTCGATCGGCTTTCTCCTTGTCGGTCAATACAACACCGGGAGCAAGCCTTCCGGGCGCCTGCGGCAGGCCAAGACTTTCTTCGAGGACACTCCTCATCTCAACAGCATTTACTCCTGCCTTCAGAATGTACTGGAGAACTTCGTCTGCGAGGTGAGGGATACTGCGATAGGAGTAGGTCGTTAAACCTAGTTGCACACCATTAACTTTGGAATTGGGCTTTTTTGTATCAGTTGCTATCCCAAAGGAGTGGGAAAATGGGACGACAGAGATAGCAGCTGCTGCTGTTGCGGCAGTTCCTAAGAATTTACGTCTCGAAATTGTAGGATTTTTCATATTTATAGTTTTAAGGTTTTTAAAAGGGGTTTTCAACTCTTTTGCTTTAAAATTATATAAAGAAACAAATTTTTTAACAAAAAACCTTGATCAGAGAAATATCACGACAGTAAAAAGTCAGATATCAATATATCACTCTACTTTAATCTACTCCCTCGATCAGGATAGTATCACACTTAGATGACTTTAATCTGTGTTTCAGGATCCTTTGATAATCGTCCGAATAATACCAATCCTCAAAGTCCTTTTTAGTATTGAATTTTATCAAAACAGACTTGGTATAGTTCCAATTTCCCTCTAAAAGGGTAGGGGACTCATCAATTGCAAGATACTCACCCTTGTATCCTGAGAATATATCATCAAACTTATTAAGATATTTCTCATATTCCTCTGGATTTTCAATCCTGATCTGGGCAACAAAATAGTGAATCATAATAACTGAGGTTTAAACATTTGAATTACTAAGGTTAAGAGTGTAACATTTTAATATACCTGATAACTTGCTCTTCCGGTACCAACTAAATTATTGAATGATACGCCATTAATCGTAATCAGGACAGGACCGTGATGATTCAGGTTTGTGTATTTGATTTTAACGGCTTCTTTGCTGCTGAAAGATATTTCAGGGTCCCAGAAAATCGTCGGACGTGTCTGAAGCATAGGATCAACAGAAATTTCAGATTTTGTAGGATTATAAAATTCTATGTATGGCCGGTAAATACTGATGGGCAAAAGCATTTTATCTTTCTTGTGCTGTAATTTCCAATCAGTTCTTATTTTCATCAGGTTTTGATCATTACTCTGAGTATTAACAAAGATTACTCCACCTGAAGCTTCCAAACCGTACATTGTTTGACCCTGTGGTCCGTTAAGTACTGTAAGAGATGTGACTTCACCTGGCGATATTGTTTTAACATTTGGCCAGCCTTGAGAATAAAGAGGCATCCCATCGAGAACGAAAAGTGCGGGAACAGGACCACCAAAAAATGAATGTGGCGCGTGAAGGACTATGTAGGTATCTGTAATCATGTATGGCGCAACTACTTTACGTATTGCATCTTCCAAAGAAAAAGATGACCATAGCCTTTCATAATCCAGACTTCTTACATCTGCATATTGATATGATTCTTCATATTTGTCGTGATACACTTTCTCACTCCCTGGATGTCCTGTAATAATAACTTCAGGAATCTCGATAATTTTGTCGATAGATGAAGGTATGAGGTTTTGGTTGGACTTGGTGGTGTTAGTGGGAGCAGTAATGGTTGTATTAGTCCTGGTCTTGTATGTGATTGTCGACACAATTGGTTGTGGTATAAAGAGTTTATTGCTTTTAAAATATTGCTCGTTATAAGGAATACTCAACATAGCTCCTGTAACTCTCTTGATATTCCTGGCGTCAGGCATCATCGTCACGGACCTGGTATCTTTAGGAAGAGAATCTAATGGTAATGAAATCTCTCCGGTCTTGTTTGTAAAAAGATGCATAATTGATGGGCCTTCGAGCGAAACCAGATCCAGCCTTCTGTCGGCCCGCCGGTTCTTTAATGCATATAGTATTTTCATCTTTAACTGATCATAATTGATCAGCTCATTTGCATTCGCGGTGTTCTGCCTGAAATCCCAGTTAATTTTGCTCCAGCCATAGACCATCAGAAGCAGATCACGCTGATCGTCTTCCAGATTCTCAAGCCCCTCAGCCACTACTTTTGGCGGCAGGTTTGCGGCAAAGTATGGATGATAATTATAGGTGTACTCAATTCCAGGAAAATATAATTCTGCATTATGACCTTTTAAAGAGTCGACAACTGCTATTGAAAAAATTCCGTCTACAGGAGTTCCGGCAGCATCAGTTACAGAAATTGTAAGTTCAGTTTCCTGTCCGGGACCAAAAATAGCTTTTTCAGTTTTTATGTTATACTTAAGATGTTTGTCCGCATTTACATAAAACAACCGTTCTGCAACCGGTCTGAGCCCTTTGTCGAAAAGTGTGATCTCAGTAACACCTGTAGGAAGCTGATCAGTCTCAACCACCATTCGCTGTTTTTTATTCAGTTTAAACTCTTTTGAAAAAATCTGGGTCATATTCATTGTACCTGAAACAGTTACTGTATCCCCGGTATAATTATCTGACTGAATTTCTACTGCAAATGATCTGTCATCTATGGGACTTACTCTCAGGCATAATCCCTGGTTGACAGGATCAGGAAGCTGCCATTTCTTTTCTTTACCTGCTCCTTTGATTAATTCAATGTGCATCCCTTGTTGTGGTGTACAAACAAAGAGACCAGGGCCATATTTGCCGGATTTTATTGTATCCAGAATTATCCCTTTACTGTTTTTTAACAAACCTTCAATATAAACTGATTCTCCCTTAATGTTTGTGGCATTGAACCCTATCCTTTGTTCAAGTCCTGCCACAAGAGTACCTCCTTCAGGCAAAAATCTTAGTTCGAGATACTGGTCATTAAATGGAATCTTAATATCCTTAATGACAGATAATTTGCTTGAGTTATTTTTTGTAATGATCTGTAATCCTGGTTGATTGGTTAATGTATCAGGTATTGCTAAGCTTATTATTGATTCTCCTTTCAGGTTTGTATATGTTTCTCCTTTATGAATAATGCGATTTCCAGTTGTCAGGCTGAATTGAGATTTCAGTTTATTTATAGAGTTCCCTCTTTCATCGGTTGTTCTTATTATTGCTTCCAGTGAATCGCCGGGTCTATAATTTTCTTTATCAAATGTTATTTCAACTTTCTCAGGAAAATTATTTTTATCATTTACAATTAAATCGAGCTGAAATGCATCCACTGGATCAAAGTTCTGCATCATACCGGTGAAAGCGACGAAGTGACATTTGCCGGGTTTTGCATTTACAGGAATAGTCATCCATCCGGATGATGTGGAATTTTCAATTTTAAATCTGGAACTGTCAATCATCTTCATGGCATCATTAAAAAGCAAAGCATAAAATGAAGTGCTTTTTGATTCGAAAATACTGGTAAATCTATCCCTGATATATGCCTGAAAATGAATTGTGTCACCTGGGTAATACATGTTTCTGTCTAAATGAACGAATACCTGGTCTCTGCAGTGGAAGTTTTGCTGAGAAACCAGGTACTTTTCAATCGGAGATAAATCTTTATCCGGATCAGCTTCAATAATTATTTTGGGACGGGGAAGGAAATCAAATGGAAGCATGTCAGCAAGCCTTTCATTAGCCATTTCTCCTCCCCATGTCACTGAATATGGATGATTGTAAAAGCCATTCTTATAAACCTTTAACGTATCAGAAAACAGAATTGTGCTTTGATATACATGGGATTGAAAACCAAAAAGGGCAGAGGTAAGTTCCGAATGGTTGTCAGTATAACTTATCAACAAAGGATTTTTATTATATATTTTCAAACAATCTCCTCTCCGGGACAAACTGATGTTTGTATCCTGGAGAGTTTTAATTATGGTTAGATTTTTGTCAGTACTGTCAAACCTGCATTCAAAAATTTGATAATTCTCACGGCTTAGTGAGTCTGAATATAGCGCCCGTAACAGATGCATTTTTGAACCATAATAGGCAACCAGCCTGTTATGTTCCCATATATGGTTTCTTCTTAGATTTCCTTTTAAGGGTTGAAAATATTCATGACCAGAAAATTCCAGGAATCCGGTAATATAATTAAAACTGAAATCCGTAAGGTCATATAAAATGGTGTAACCAAGTGCCTTATTTTCAATTCGGAAAGGTTTAATTGAATAGCCTTTCAAAACATTATTCTGTGGATCTTTGTAAAGATGGAGATCTTCAGGATTGATTATTTTACAACTCTCTGCATTTACGGTTTCCCCAATGAATAATTTTACGAACTGAGCATAATTATTTTGCCTGTTTCTATCTTTGGATTTAATAGTAATTTCATTCAATAAGAACAGGTTAACAGACAGTTTTATATTGATAATCTGCTTTTTACCATCAGCTGTGATAACTTGTGAATTCGGTTTATACCCGATACAGGATGTAATCATTTCATATACTCCATCCTGAAGGACAGATAGTACATAATTTCCTTTATTATCAGTTAATGTGCCAGTGGTCGTTTTAGATAAGTAAACCGAAGCAAAAGGGATCGGATTATTTAACGAATCTGTAACAATGCCTGTTATTGATGTCTGCGCTTTAAGGTTGAAACTCAATGAGAGGAAAAGAAGGATGATTGAAGTACTCATTCTCATGTTTGGGAAGATTTATATGTATTGGTCATTGATTCTTTTGTAAGCTTTGGCTAAAATGGCCAGGTCTGTTAATATTCTCTTAATGAATGCCATCCGATTTGTCAATTTTTCTTACCTCAACACTATTGGTATCTCCCTGTAAAATGGGACAACCCTTTGCAAATTCAACTGCTTCATTTACAGAATTCGCTTTAACAATTATGTATCCACCAATGGTTTCGTTGATATTGCCAAAAGGACCTTTTGTTACAACATTGTCTGGTCTTACTACCCTGGCATCATCAAAGAGCAGACCGGTGCCTCTGACAAATTTATTTTGGGCAGAAATAGTCCCAATCCAGTCACTGGTTTGTTTCATCCAGATTTGAATCTGTTCGGGAGGAGCAACTTTATTGCCATCCTGATGCCTGAAAATTAAAATGAATTCATCCATAATATTTTAAATAAAATTTTAAACGTTTTCTGATTACAAATTTTTCTTGAGAAGCTATTTTAAATTATCACCCTAAATCTGATTTTAAGTCACTACACTATTTTTTAGGTCTTATTGGTATCCAGATTTCTTCTTCAGAATCAGGGTCTTCATTTTTATATTTTTCTCCCATTACTGCAAAATGAGGTCTATNNTTGCAGCTCCTTTGTGCAAAAAAACAGCATATAGTCCACAAGGGAGAGTGATAGTTTCCATTTCTTCAGGGACTGTTTCAAAGTCGGTTACCTCTACTGCTGCCCATTTTTCAAATTCGGTTTCTAGATTAAAATTACTGAAGAAATGATTTCCGTATACTTCAATTGAATATAGTTCAGTTCCAATAGGGTTACCAATTTCTCTGCGTTTCGGCATAAAACTCCGCCACAACTCTCCTGTTTTGTTATTGGAAAAGGACATTTCAATATGTTTCCCGACTAATTTCTTTTCAGTCAATATTTCAATTCCTGGTTCCATCTTTGAATATGATCTAACCAACGGTATCTAATTCAATATCGTACTTTTCAAGGAGACCGGTTATTCCAGCCAGAGAGAACCGGGCTTTTCTGATTCTGTTTTTTTCGGGGTCAATTGAATAGTTGAAAGAGGTACTGAAATCAGCTTTTTCAATATTAGTATTTTCAAATGAAGCTTTAGATAAGTCACAGTTATCAAAAACAGAGCTGCTTAAATCACATCCGGTAAAATCGACTTCATGAAGTTTTGAATTTTTAAAAGTCGTCTTCCTGAGTTTTGTTTTATAGAATGAAGAATGATTGAGATTGCAATTGTCAAAATTGACTGACAAACCGAATGCATTGCAGCTTTCGAAATGCAGTCCCAGCATTTTGCAGTTTCTGAACGCGATATCCCGTAGAACCGTCCTGGTGAGTTTAGCCATACTTAAGTTACAGCTTTCAAACTCACAATCTGTAAATTTTAAGTTCGCAAGGTCTGAATCTGAAAAATCGCAGTTGTTGAAAGTGCATGATTCATATTCACCTTTGCTTAGGTGATTTTGGCTGAAATCGATTTTACTAAATTCTTCTTCTATGTATTCTTGTTCCATGGTTTTATCTGATTGTTGCCAATTGCATTCTTCTGCTTTCAGGAGCAGAACTAATATTTATTTAACGTCAACCACCCTGACACCTTTTTTTATACCATTTTCGTTAAATGCATCAATGGTGAAAAAATATTGCTGCAGCCTGTTTAAGCTTCGGATAGTAAGGGAATCAGCACCAAGAACCTGATAATTGTGATACAGTTTATCTGCTTGAGTTCCGAAGCGAATGTTATATCCGACAGCGTCGGGACTTTTATCCCATTTAAGTTTGACTTCACGTTTGTCACTTTGAGTGCGTGTTAATATAAAGTTCTTGACCATAGCCGGACTGTTTCCCTGCCCGTTACCAAAAATACGTAAGTCAGCAACACTGAATGTCCCATCGGGAACATTATAATTTGTAAGTCTGACATAACGTCCTTTCACAGAAGCTGCAAGCTGAAGGTAATCATGCGGAACATCTGTTTTGTTTAATCTCTTATCTGCCAGCATTTTCCATGTTTTATTATCATCAGAATACTCCAAAAGATACTGGAAAAAGATTTTAGGATCACGACCATATAGCTTAGTATTATTTTCTGCAAAGTTAATCTGTACTGCATTTATCTGACATTGTTTTTTCAGGTCAATACTGATCCATTCACCTTTGTTCCCGGATTGCGCACTCCAGAAAGTCCGTATGTCTTCATCTACAGCGCAGGTTTTAGGATGATCTGTCAATTCTGATGAAACTTCAACTGGCTTGTTAAAGGAGAGAAGCATCCATTGTGCGAACAATTCATCAGGACCTGCTATTTTTTTCTGCGGAATTATGTAGGGAAAATCACCAAAACCTGTATAAGTATAAAGCATTCCATCATTGTCAAAAAACATAGGGAATAGACCCAACCGACGCTCGAACATATGCTTTTGGGAGATGGTCATGGTTGAAATGTGCCAATAATTTCCATATTTATCCTGAAAAGTACTGCTGTGACCAGCTCCATCAATAAAACCCTCGGGTTTTGAAGAACAGGGATTATTTGAGGCCAGATTGAAAGGACCCAGAGGATTATCTGAAATATATAATCCATCGCAATAACTTTTAAATTCCGTTCCGGGCGCTGCGTACTGGAGGTAGTATTTCCCTTTGAACTTCGTCATCCATGCGCCTTCAATCCATGGATTTTCAGGCAGGTTGTTGTAATCGCCTTTTTGCTCCCATCCATAATCATCTTTTCTGCTATTAAAACATTCTACCGGATTTCCTATGGTATTAAAACTCTTTGAATCGAGTTCCACAACATAAATTGGTTTATTATTAGAACAACCGTAATACAAATAAAGACGACCATCATCATCAAGAAATAGACAAGGATCGGTAAGCCCTATTTTGAAATCTGATTTGGCTACATCCCATTTACCTGTTTTGGGTTTTGAAGTTTTATAAATTGTAATCGGAGCATTTCCGGATGCCATGAAGAATAGAGTGTCTCTAATTACAACCACTGTTGGGGCATAGTCTTCCAGTGGAAGGTCAGAAGAAGTAATCAGATCCCATGTAATTAAATCAGTTGAATGCCAGTATCCGCCTGACTTAGAGGCAAACAAATAGTATTCGTCCTTAAACATTACTAAAGTTGGATCGGCTGCTTCGCGCCTTGAAGGAGCTTGGAGGCTAAAACGATAGCTAAGGTTCAATGGATTGCAGATTGTAGTTTGTTTTGAGTTAGATTTATCGGCAATTGCGGACTGACCAAATGACATTATCGTTGTCAATGATATTATAATGCTTAAAAATGCTTCCTTCATATTTTTCAATTAAAATTATTTAAGAGAAAATGCTTTTTTATTCATTTTATGGTTTATTGAATGTAAGAACATACAGATCACCATCACAGATCTCTTTATATTCAATATTCCTGCAAGAATCGGGCAAATATGTGACAGGGTTTTTGATTTCGCTCGCTTTATAAAAATCATTTTTGTTATACTTCAATCTTAATTTTTCAGTCTCGTCAGTTATTAAAATTTTTGTTCCGCTTTTTGCTATTCTCAACATTTCAATGACTGCTTTGCCGGGATTGTTGAAAAAATTAAATCCACCGGCAGAAAATACTACATCAAATGAGTCATCTTTTATTGGTAAAGATTCTGCCTCAGCCTGAATTAAAGTAATTTCCCGCATAAGTCTTTTCATTTTTTTCTGACATTGCCTGAGCATTCCTAAAGATATGTCAATACCATAGAATTCAGCATCGGGATTAAGATATTTTATATTACGTCCGGTTCCTATAGAAATCTCTATTACCTTATCCCCGTTTTTTATATCAAGCAATGAAAGATATTGCAACAGCCTGTTTTTTTCATTTCCACTTTTAAATCGTGCATATATTTTTGTGGTAAAATCATAAAACATGGAGAAACGATCGTACATTTTCTGATAATTCTCATTATTTCCAGTTAATGAAATATTATCAAGAACACAAATGATCTCTTTGTAAATGGGATATTTTATTCCGGTTTGAGTTTGAAGAAATTCATCTTCTCCTTCATGGAAATACTCAAGGGCTCTTCCTTCCGGAGTCCTGATGAATTCAGTAATACCAGGTTTCATTTTATTGTTTTAAGAGTTATGTTTTTGAATGTATTTTTTCCGATTCCATATAAATTTAATTTTCAATGCTTCAGGTTTACAGCTTTCAATACATTTTCCACATACCAGACATTCTGAATTAGTAACTAAACCATGATTTTTAGTCACATAGTCTTTAATTGGAATTCTGACCAGGCAATCTGTTTCACATTTGCCGCAAAGATTGCATTTCCGAGCATCTACAACTGGTATTAATCTGGAGATTGAGGCCCCTGAAGCACACAAAGCCCCCATGAAACATAAGTTACGGCATACCCACCGACGTTCTAATAACAATCCAAGCAAAACGGCACCAAGGGTATCATAAATCCATATCTGCTTGTAATGATTATTAAAATCCATATTCAAAAACCATGGATCAAATTTTAATCCTGTTATTGTTCCGGAATCTAATCGTATAAAGAAGAAAATAAATGCTGTCGTGAAGAATGCACAAATATTAAGAATTCTTGTCCAGAGAATGGGTTTATGCCATTTGATATGGAATAAAGAACGCTGGCTGGTAAGATCCTGAATAGTTCCCATAAAGCAAATCCATCCACACCCTAATCTTCCGAAAAGCGGGGAAATTGCAATCACAACTCCCCAAATAATTACGACCAGGGTAATTGTCCCCCAATAAATAGAGTGCCAGATAAATGCAAAGTTTAATGCCCGGAACAGAGTAGGGGTAAAGATCAGGAATAGAATCCTGGTTACAAAGTTGTAGGAATATAGTTTTTTCATTTAACTTAAATTTCCGGATGATAAATTATACTCACAATTGATTGAAATGATATTCTTCCTATAGTAATTGTTCACGATGAAATATTAGCTCATGAAAACGATTCCCGAATTTGCAATTTTCCGGCTGAACTTGTTCAATTTGTCGGATTATTTTATTTTTTTATTTTTATAGTTCTCAACTTTTCAGTTAATTTGCAGCCTAATTCGGCCCGTAGCTCAGCTGGTAGAGCACATGACTCTTAATCATGGGGTCGAGGGTTCGATCCCCTCCGGGCCGACAAAAGAAAAGGCATCCTTGCGTTGCCTTTTCTTTTTTATTGACCGACAATCTTCGTAATGAATATTATCTTATTAATTGACCATGTAGGTACATCCCGATTTCTCCTGAGGCTTTAGCCCAAGTTCCCTCAATTGCTCTCCTGTTGTAAGTATCTCCCCAAAGGGGATCAGTATAATAAAATAGCTTACCTTCACCAAAATCTTTGAACAATTCTAAAGCGATATAGACATCACCTTCAATTTTTATGAAGTATTTGCTTAAATCAAAAGTGACAGGTTCATTGATTTTATCTTTTGTAAAAGAAATGTAAATTGGCTTAGTCAGAATATTTTTGTACTCCGACTTATCTATTGACTGGTAAATATTTAACCTGTAGGTTACGGTATCAAATGTGCACGAAGCGACGTTAAGATTTAAATCTAATAATCTTACCGGCCGTTTGATATTGACTTTAATACCGAATTCACACCCTAAAAAGTTATACCCAAAACCTGCGCTTAAACCAGAAGTGACCTCATAACCTATAAGTACTTTCCTGGGTCTTTGATATAACACCTTAACCTCTTCTATACTAAATACTCTGGGATTCAGATATATAAATTTTGAAGTATCCTGTTTGAAATTTCCAACCTGGAATGATTTGGATTCGAATCCTATCATTGAAAATCGTACCGAATCATTCTCATCGATTCTTTCAAGATTTATGATAAAATTGCCATGCTCATCCGAGACGGTACCTATGTTTTTCCCTTTGATTCCAACATTCACAAAGCCAATCCCCAATTTTGTTTCACTTGATAGAATTTTTCCTGAATGAGGTTGGCAGAAAACAAGTCCAGGGATGAATAGAATAAAAAATACTAATCCTTCTTTAATATAAAGTTTTTGTCCGCAAAGGGTCATTATTTGAATGTTTTAAATAGTCCATTGTAAAGATACATAATTTTCCTATTGCCATCGGATGGCATTTCCAAATCAATTTGCCAGATAAACATAATATATGCCTTATTATATAAACTGGCATTTTCTTACCAATATTATCAGCACTTAATTTCTTCACAGTTTAGCGTCTCAGGTTCTATTTCAAGTGTTGTATGATGAATGTTTAGTTGTTCCAGTCCATCTCTGATTTTGTTTTTTATTGTTCTGAGTTCTGCATTGGAGATATTTTCAGAAACAACCAAATGCCCGGTCATCGCATTTTGTGTCGTGCTTATTGCCCAAACATGAAGATGATGCAGGTCTTTGACTCCTTCAGTATTTAAAATCACTTCTTTTACTTTTTGTATATCAACATTTTCGGGAACTCCATCAAGTGAAAGCCTTAAACTGTCTTTAAGAAGCCGCAGTGTGCTTACAATGATAATTGAACAGATAAAAACACTCATTAAAGGATCTATCCAGTAAATATGAGTGTAATAAATGATAATTCCTCCAATTAACAATCCTAGCGATACCAGGGCATCTGAAGCTAAATGTAAAAAAGCACTATTTATGTTTAAGTCTTTCGCTTTTTCTTTAAAAAACAAAAAAGCGGAAAATCCATTTATTATTATGCCAATTCCTGCAACAATAGCAACTGTTTTACCTGGTAAAGGTTCCGGATTTTGAAATCTTAATATGGCATTATATCCAATTGCACCAATTGAAACCAATAAAACAACTGCATTGAGCAGGGATATTAATATTGATGCTTTTTTGTATCCGTAAGTATATTTTTCTGTTGATATTGATTTGGAAAGTCTGAAAGCCAGCATTGCTAACGCTAAACCTGCAACATCTAAAAAGTTATGTCCGGAATCAGATAATAATGACAAAGAATTGATTTTTATTCCAATGACGATCTGTACCAAAACATATCCTAAGTTCAAGACGATACCAATAAAAAATGCATTATTTATGCCAGTGATTTCAGCCGTGTTGTCATTATGACTATGTTCGTGAGCCAATGTTATTTATTTATATGAGAATTAATATTCTTTTTTAATACTAACACTTTTGGTTACCATAAAGTTCTTTGAGGTGCAAATTATAGACAGGTTGGGTTGAAAATTTTATTTCTGTTTTTAGTTTTGAAACGCTTTAAGACAAATATTAAATTTTTCACGTTTGAGATACCAATGTTTTGAATGTTGTCAAATCAAGATCACACGACAGGCAGTTGTCCCTGTGGACACTGATAATTGATCCACAGTTTGGACATGTCCATCTGATGATCTCATTTTTGATGTATTCAGTAATTCCAATCTCTTTTATTTTCACCAGGTTCTGAATTAAACCGGTTTTGTATTTTGTCAGGTATCGTTTGTCAATTTGTTTTAATCTAAGGCAAGGGAACCATTCGCAATCAAAGCAAAAGCCTGAAGCAGATTTGATGAGGAATTCGCAGTTTTTAATCCTGCATGCGGCGCAATGGTTAACTTTAAATCCGGATTCCGGCTTGCACCCACAGCATTTTTTTTTGTTCCTCAGGTGGGCAATACAAGTTCCGCAATTTATCCCACATGGAGCAATCATGATACTTTCAAATGACATTGGATTAGGCAATCTGAATCAGACTTTTGAGTTAATTAAATTGTTTATCTCGGACATATGTAATTTTAGATGTCTAAGAAAATCAATGATCATTGATTTTAAAGTAATAGTCTTGTCAGGTCCTGAAATCCACTCGTTTTCAAGCTTATCCTCTTTTACATTATTAATTATATGGCAGAAATGAAGAAGTGAATATTTCCAGAGCTGGATCATGGACATCCAATCTTCATTTTGATAATCCTGAATTGCGATCCACCGGTCATTATTTCCAAAGGTCGCATAGTTTGGAAAAATCAAAGGAGTAGGTTGATATTGAAGATGAACAATTCTGTGGGTATTGTTTGAGGTTGAATCGATTAAATGTCCAAGGATTTGTTTGATAGTCCTGTTCTGACTGTTTCTTCGCCGGGTGATTGTCTCATTGGGCAGGGAAGCCAACTTTTGCTCCCATTCCTCTATTAAAGGTATGATTTCGGTTATAATTTCAGAAGTTTCTTTCATGGCAATTTTGTTTATGCAGAATTTTTAAAATTCAAAATAAAAATACCGTAGTTGAGTGGAAGTGGCAAGAAAATTGTTCCAGCTGAACAAGTTATTGGCTTTTGTCATAAATATCAAAAACTACTTTTCAGAGTTTTCAATAATTAATTTGACTGCATCATAGCTTATTGCATCGAACATAGCTTCGACATTTTTTGTATAATCAGAATTATGGCTCATTATTGCATCTTTCATGATAATGGCGATATATAAATTTAAATTAAAGCTATTCAGGTCAAAATTGTTATCACGCGAACAGTCGTTCAGCCGGGCATCCTAGTTCTCTCTGTTTACAAAATTTACATGTCAGGGTACTACGGATAAATCCATTTCCAATAGTTGTTGTTGCAATCAATATTACTTCAGCACCCAAAAAAAGAAAGTTGAATCTAAGTATCAAGAATACTATCCCGATTATTAATGGAATGAGAGAAATCAATAAATCAGGAATCATGTCTTTCCAGGACACTCTTTTTTCACAAAATTTTTGGGGATCACCTCTTTTGAAGAACGCGGCGCTAAGCCTTCCTTTACCAAATCCACAGAACTTGCCCCAGTAAAAACAATTGACACAATGTCTGCTTATCAACCTGTACTCAAAAGCAAGAATAAAAGCCAAATAT